>NZ_JBSFUU010000008.1:0-189918 GCF_053591955.1 Streptomyces sp. NPDC002845
TTGAACACCACGCGGGCGCACCCGAACGCCTTCGCCAGCGCGATCCGCTGACCGGTGTCCGGGTACAACCTGAAGGCGTACCGGAGCTGCACGACGATCACACTAGACACGCCGAGCAAGCGCCGTCATCGGGAACATACGAGCGAAGCATCACCGTCGCCAGCAGGGTCCGGCTCCGCCGGAACGACACCGCGACGCTCGCGGACGCGTTGGACGCGGTCACCAAGTAGGGCTCCTGGCAGGTGTGTCGGGCCGGGCAGTGCCGCCGCACTGCCCGGCCCTTCCCTTGCCGCCCTGGTCGGCATGTTGATTCCGTACACCCGGCATAGTGCCGTGCATGACTGTCGCAATGGACGCAGTGGACACGGAGTTCGCCTGGACGGCCCTGGGCGGCGACCCCGCCCTGCTCCGGCGGGTCTCGACCGTCGTACGGGACGGGACGCTCGAAGCACGGCTGCCCGTACGGGAGTTGGCGCGGGCCTGCGTGGGGGCGTGCGGGCTGGCCGCCGCCGAGTTGGGGGCGCGGCGGTCCGGGCGTCGGGACGTGTCCGGGGTGCCCGGGGTACGGCTCGACGACGGCGCGGTCGCCACGGCCTTCGTCAGCGAGCGGCATCTGCTGGTCGACGGCCGGGCGCCCGTCACCTTCGCGCCGCTGTCGCGGCACTGGCGGACGGCGGACGGGTGGGTGCGGACGCACGCGAACTATCCGCATCACCGGGCGCGGCTGCTGGGGGCGTTGGCGCTCGCGCAGGACGCGTCGGTGGAGGCCGTCGCCGGGTGTCTCGCCGAGCGGTCCGCTGCGGAGGTCGAGGACGCCGTGTACGCCGCCGGGGGCCTCGCGGTCGCGCTGCGGACGGCGAAGGAGTGGGCGGAGCACGAGCAGGGGCGGGCGGTGGCCGCCGGGCCACTGGTGAGCCGGGAGATCGTGGGAGCCGCACCGGGCCGCCGGCTCTCCGACGCCCCCGCGCTGCCCGCCGAGGGGATACGTGTACTGGATCTGACCCGGGTCATCGCGGGCCCGGTCGCCACCCGCACGCTCGCCTTCCTGGGCGCTGACGTCCTGCGCCTGGACCCCCCGGGGCTGCCCGAACTCCCCGACCAGCACACGGACACCGGCTTCGGGAAGCGGTCCGCCACGCTCGACCTGGCCGACCGCGCGGACCGGCGGGCCTTCGAGGAACTGCTCGCCGAGGCCGACGTCGTGGTCACGGGCTACCGGCCCGGGGCGCTCGACCGGTTCGGGCTCGCCCCCGAGGCGCTGGCGGAGCGCAGGCCCGGGCTCGTGGTGGCCCGGTTGTCGGCGTGGGGCGAGGACGGGCCGTGGGCCGGTCGGCGGGGCTTCGACAGCCTGGTGCAGGTGGCCACCGGGATCGCGGCGACCGAGGGGTCTCCTCAGCGGCCGGGCTCGCTGCCCGCCCAGGCCCTGGACCATGGCACCGGCTATCTGCTGGCCGCGGCCGTGCTCCGCTCGCTCACCGAGCAGACGGCGCAGGGCGGCACCCGGTTCGTGCAGGTGGCGCTGGCGCGGACGGCGGCTTGGCTGATGAGCGGGGGCACGGGCAGGGGTGGGCCCGCGGGTGCCCCGTACGATCGTCCCGACCCCTGGCTCTCCGAGACCGAGAGCCCTCTCGGGCGGCTGCGGTACGCGCTGCCACCGGTGGCGTTCGACGGCGGTCCGCACGACTGGTCGCGCCCGCCGGGGACTTGGGGTGCGGACGAAGCCCGCTGGGTTTGAGCCGTATGACGGCTTCACGCGTACTCATGGGCGGAATGGTGCACCGTCAGTTGTTTTCGAGGGCTTGCCCGGGTCTGTGGCGACTGGTGAAGTTCTTGGGTGACCTTGACCAGACCCGCAGACGATGCGAGCGAGGGCGCCGGGGGCGCCTCCCGGGAGCCTGGAGCCACCGGTGTCGCCCGGGCCGTCGCCGTGCTCGTCCTCGTGGCCGTCGCCGCCCTGGTCCCGCTGCTCGGGCCGCGTGCCGCGCTGGACGGTACGGGTGAGGCGGCGGCGCCGGGTGCCGGTGGCATCGCGCTGCTGCGTGCGGTCCTGTTCGCGGCGCTGTGCGTGCCCGTGGGCGAGTTGTTCGTGGCCCGGCTGGCGCGCCGGCTGCCGGGTGCGCCTCTGGAGTCCCCGCGCAGTTGGGCGCCGTACGCGGCCACCGTCGGTTTCGTCGCCGCGCTCGGCCTCGCGTCGGTCGTGGCGACCGGCAACCTGGTCCCGCACAGCCCGGCCGACATCGACGTGGGCGGCCTGTACGAGACCCGGGACGGCAGACTCGCCCTCCTTGAGGTCAACGCCTTCGCCGCGGCGGGCCTGTGCGCCGTCTCCCGCCGCCCGGCCACGCAGGTGTGGCCGCTCGCCGCGATCGTCGTCGCGGAGGCACTGCGGGCACATCCCACGACGGAGTACAGCCCTCTGGTGGGCAGCGGCCTGACACTGATTCACCTGCTCTGCGCGGCACTGTGGGTGGGCGGACTGTTCCACGTCCTGCGCACACTCCGTATGCGTCCATGGCGTACTACGGAGACGGGCGCCGCGTTGTTGGGCCTCTACGCGCGCGTGGCGGCCGTTCTCCTCGGCGTCATCACCGCCACCGGAGTATGGAGCACCCTGCGTCGTATGCCGTCGGAGACGGTGGTGGAGCAGCTGACGACGACGGCGTACGGACGTGTGCTGCTCGCCAAGGTGTTCGTCGTGGCCGTCGTCGCCGTGCTCGCGCTGGTGGCCCGTGTCCGTCTGGCCCGTGCGAGCGACCCGCTCAGTGCCTGTGCTCTCGCGCGCGCGGAGGCGGTGGCGCTGGGTGTGGCCGTCACGGTGTCGGCGCTGCTGACGGCGTTGCCGGTGCCGATCCGCTGGTGAGCCCTGGGGAACGGCGAGTCGTGAGCGTCCCGCGGGCCAGGAGGTACTGGGCCGCCAGATAGGTGAGCATGATCTACAGCTCGGGGCGCGGGAACTGCGGCCACCCGGCGACGCCGGTCGCGATGAGCGTGTCGGATAGCAGGAACAGGGCGCCACCGAGAGCGGCGGCGACCCCGAGCCTGCCGTGGCGATCTCCGCCAACGTGTTCGTCAGCCCGTCCGATCGATCCCGAGTTCCGCACAGGCGAAAAGTCCCGAATGCGCACAGACGTTCACGCCCCCGAACGGGCGGACTCGGCAGGGGACCCGAGCCGGACTCCGGGGACGGGGCTGTCAGTCGTGGCCCGTATCCTCAGTGACCATGCTCGAAGACCTTGCGACCGCGGCGTCCGACGCCCCTTGGCCAGCCGCGTATCCCAAGGGGTACGCAGTCGTCGACGTGGAGACCACGGGCCTGGCCCGGGACGACCGGATAATCTCGGCGGCCGTCTACCGGCTGGACGCGCGCGGTGAGGTCGAGGACCACTGGTACACGGTGGTCAACCCGGAGCGGGACCCGGGCCCGGTGTGGATTCACGGTCTGACGAGCGAGGCGCTCGAAGGGGCGCCCCTTTTCGGGGACATCGCCGAGGAGTTCGCCGACCGGCTCGCCGACCGTGTGCTCGTCGCGCACAACGCGGTCTTCGACTGGTCGATGATCGCCCGGGAGTACGCGCGCGCGGAGCGCGAGGCGCCGGTGCGTCAGCGGCTGTGCACCATCGCGCTCTCCAAGGAACTGGGCCTTCCGCTGCCCAACCACAGGCTGGAGTCGCTCGCCGCGCACTTCGGCGTCGTACAGCAGCGCGCGCACCACGCCCTCGACGACGCGCGCGTGCTGGCCGAGGCGTTCCGGCCGA
This sequence comes from Streptomyces sp. NPDC002845, assembly GCF_053591955.1. Taxonomy (NCBI): domain Bacteria; kingdom Bacillati; phylum Actinomycetota; class Actinomycetes; order Kitasatosporales; family Streptomycetaceae; genus Streptomyces; species Streptomyces sp. NPDC002845. The sequence goes on from NZ_JBSFUU010000008.1 coordinate 3,756, forward strand.
GTCTGCACGCAGCCGCCCGGGACGGCGTGCGGCTGCCCCTGCTGGAGTGCCGGCCGCTCACCGAGTGGTCTGCCTCGCCGACCATCGGCCGGCAGTACTCCGGGGGCTACCAACCCGGCAGTTGGCGCCCCTCACGCAAGCGGCCGCCGTGCCCGTACCCCAACCCCGGCCGGTACGAAGACGGCAAACCGCTCAAGCAGGGCATGCGCGTCGCCTTCTCCGGTGACACCTCGGTCGACCGCGAGCTGCTGGAGGACCGAGCCGTCGAGGCCGGCCTGCACGTGGCGACCAGCATCTCCCGGCTGACCAGCCTCCTCGTCACCAACGACCCCGACTCCGGTACGTCGAAGACGGCCAGGGCCCGGCAGTACGGGACGCCGGTGATCGACGAGGCGGCCTTCGGGCAGTTGCTGCGCGATGTCGAGCCCGCGGCGTCAGACGGGTGATTGCGCCGCGACTCGCCCACCGCCCGCTCGCCCGTGCCGCGTCGGCGCCGCACCCTGTGGCGCATGGCGAGATGTGAAGTCTGTGGAAACGACTACGGCATGACGTTCGAGGTGCACGCGCAGGGCTCGGTGCACGTCTTCGACTGCTTCTCCTGCGCGATCCACCGCATGGCCCCCGTCTGCGAGCACTGCCGTGTCCAGATCATCGGGCAGGGCGTGGAGGTCGAGGGCCACTGGTACTGCGGCGCCCACTGCGCGCGGGCGGAGGGGAAGGTGGGGATCGTCGACAAAGTCTGAGCGGCCCCGGCACCCGCCTGCGTACACCCCACGACCGAGTTGTACCGTCGTGGGGTGTACCGCTTCCTGTTGTCCCGCCAGTGGGTGATCCTCACACTGGTCGCTCTCCTCCTCATCCCCACGATGATCAGGCTGGGCATCTGGCAGATGCACCGCTACGAGGAGCGCACCGACCGGAACCAGCTGGTCGCCGACGCGCTCGACGCCGAGCCGGTGCCCGTGGAAGAGCTGACCTCGCCGGGACACACCGTCACCACCGACGAGCGGTACCGCGCCGTGACCGCCGAGGGCCGCTTCGACACCGAGCGGGAAGTCGTCGTGAGGCGGCGCGTCAACGCCGACGAAGAGGTCGGCTTCCACGTCCTCACCCCCTTCGTCCTGACGGACGGCGAGGTGCTGCTGGTCAACCGCGGCTGGATTCCCGCCGACGGCCCGAGCCAGAAGGCCTTCCCCGAGGTCCCCGCGCCGCCGAGCGGCCAGGTCACCGTCACCGGGCGGCTGATGCCCGACGAGACGACCGAGGCGAGCGGCATCAAGGACCTCAAGGGGCTGCCGGACCGGCAGATCATGCTGATCAATAGCGAGCAGGAGGCACGCCGCCTCGACGCCCGTGTGCTCGGCGGCTACATCGCGCAGACGGCACCCGAGCCCAAGGGCGACACCCCGCAGCTGATCGGGAAGCCCGGCGACGAGAACGCCGCGCTGAACTACGCGTACGCCATCCAGTGGTGGCTGTTCGCGGCGGGCGTCCCGATCGGCTGGGTCGTCCTGGCCCGGCGCGAGGCCCGCGACCGGGCTGAGGGGGCCGCACCGGAGGAGAAGGAGACGGCGCCCGCTCCGGCATAGTCTCCCGGGCGCTGCGGGCCACCGTGCCGCGTTCACTTCCGGCGGCGGCCGGCCTGCTGGTCCCGCCAGTAGAGGAAGGCGCGTTCCGGATCGAGCAGCAGGTCCCACGGGTGACGCGTCATATGGCGGCCGATGCGCTGGAAGACGAGGCCTGCCTCGGCCGGGCGGTGGGCACGGGTGAGGGCGAAGGCGAGGACGTTGAGGTCGATGACGGCTTCGGCGTGCGGTGCGGCGGCGGTGTGGAACCAGCGGGAGAGGGCCGTATCGATCTCCTGTACCGCCCTGGGTTCGTTCCAGTGACCGCTCGCGCCGAGCGCGGCGAGACCCGTCTGCTTCTGGCGGTGCGCGACGAGTTCCACGCGGGCTGCCACCGGGAGCAGGGCGATCGGAGATCCGTGCGGTGCTCGGAAGGCGGCCTGCCACGCGAAGTCCATCATGTCGGGGACCGCGCCGTGCCCGCGCGGGGACAGGTACCGCAGCAGCAGGTGGTAGGCCGTGCGATGCCAGGGCGCGCGGTCGACGGCCTGGGTCCACACCGGCACGGCGTCCTGCACCGGTACGGCGCAGGAGTGCATCAGGGACAGCAGCGCCAGCCAGGGAGTCGGGTCCTCCGGGCAGGCCGTGGCGGCGCGCAGACACGTCTGCTCGGCCCGGCGGACCGCGGAGTGTCCCTCGGCCGCGGCCCGGGCCGACTGGACGAAGGCACGCAGGACCAGGGCGTCACCGTCGTCGGGCCGGTCGGCGGCCCATCTCTCGGCGACCACGGCCGGCAGGCCCTGGGCGAGGACGGAGACCCGGTGCGCACGGCGGTCCCAGTCGCGTCCGGTGGCGCGCAGCAGTTCGGCCACCGGCTCCCAGAGGGGGCTGCTCCGACCGGCGCCGAGACCGTGGAGCTGCTGGGCGGGCCGGAGTTCGATCAGGGTCCTGTGCAGGAGGTCGTCGTCGAGTTCGGGGCGGATCAGCAGGGATGGTCGGCGTCTCGGCATCTGTGTCTCGCCACGGGAGGGCCGGCGCGGGTCGGATGCGCGGGCGGGTCTGCGAAGGTCGGGGGCAGAGGGTGTGCGGGGCGGGCGCGGTGTCAGGGCTAGGAGGCACGCCCGCCCCGCGGTCGAGGACGACGCCTGCGGCGTCAGCAGCAGCGGCTCCGCGGGTGCTCCTCCTGGTGCAGCGTCCGCAGCGCTTCGTACTCCCGCCGGGTCGGCACCGGGTCATGGGGGTGGTGGCGCCGGTGCCGCTCGCAGTAGCGGTCGTACTCCGCCTCGCCGGTCAGCTCGCGCGCGTACCAGCGCATCACCCCCAGCATCTTCTTGACGGTCCTCATGACCGCGTCCCCACCAGTGGTTCGCCGGACCGCTCCGGAACGTCGATGCGGGACTCGACGTACGGCGCCTCGGTCGTCGGCAGCGGCTCGGGGGCACGGACGGCGCGCACGCACACCACGGCGCAGTTGAGCAGGACGATGAGGACCAGCAGGAGGAAGACGGCCATGATCACGCCGTCGACCGTGTTGTTGAGCACGATCTTGTGCATGTCGTCCATGTTGGTGGCCCCCGGCAGGAGTTCACCGTTGTCGATGGCCTGCGCGTACCTCTCCCGCAGGGCGAAGAAGCCGATCCTCGGGTCGTCCGAGAAGATCTTCTGCCAGCCGGCGGTGAAGGTGACGGCCACGTCCCAGGCCAGCGGGACGCCGGTGACCCACGCCCAGCGCAGCTTGCCGTGCTTGATCAGCAGGGTGGTGGTGACGGCCAGGGCGACCGCGGCCAGCAGCTGGTTGGCGATGCCGAACAGCGGGAACAGCTGCCTGATGCCGCCGAGCGGGTCGGTGACACCGGCGTAGAGGAAGTAGCCCCAGGCGCCGACGACCAGGGCGCTGGTGATCCAGATGCCCGGCTTCCAGGTGACCCGGCCGATCGGCTTCCATACGTTGCCCAGCATGTCCTGGAGCATGAAACGGCCGACCCGGGTGCCGGCGTCCACGGTGGTGAGGATGAACAGCGCCTCGAACATGATGGCGAAGTGGTACCAGAAGGCCTTCATCCCGGCGCCGCCGAGCACCGAGGCGAAGATCTCCGACATGCCCACGGCAAGGGTGGGCGCGCCGCCGGAGCGGGCCACCAGCGTCTCCTCCTCGACGGCCTCGGCCGCCGCGGTGAGCTGGTCCGGGGTGATGGTGAAGCCGAGGTTCTTCACCGCCTCGGAGGCGGTCTCCACCGTCGGGCCGAGCAGTGCGGCCGGGGAGTTCATCGCGTAGAACAGGCCGGGCTCCAGCACACAGGCGGCGATCAGGGCCATGACGGCGACGAAGGACTCGGTCAGCATCGAGCCGTAGCCGATCATCCGGACCTGGGATTCCTTCTGGATCAGCTTCGGGGTCGTACCGGAGGAGACCAGCGCGTGGAAGCCGGACAGGGCACCGCAGGCGATGGTGATGAACAGGAACGGGAACATCGACCCGGCGAACACGGGTCCGGCGTCGCTGGTGGCGAACTCGGTCACCGGCTCGGCCTTGAGGGCCGGGGCGGCGATCAGCACGCCGACGGCCATCAGGGCGATGGTGCCGACCTTCATGAAGGTCGACAGGTAGTCACGCGGGGCCAGCAGCATCCACACCGGGAGCACGGAGGCGACGAAGCCGTAGCCGATCAGGCAGAACACCAGGGTCTCGGGGCTCCAGACGAAGTGCTCGGCCAGTGAGGAGTCCTGGATCCAGCCGCCGCCGAGGATGGCGAGCAGCAGCAGGGCCACACCGATGACGCTGGTCTCCACGACCCGGCCCGGCCGCAGGTAGCGCAGGTAGAAGCCCATGAAGAGGGCGATCGGGATGGTCATGGAGACTGAGAAGGTGCCCCACGCGGACTCGGCCAGCGCGTTGACGACGACCATCGCCAGCACCGCGAGGAGGATGATCATAATGGCGAAGACGCCGATGAGCGCGGCGGCTCCGCCCACCTTGCCGATCTCGTCCCGGGCCATCTGGCCGAGGCTCTTGCCGTCCCGGCGCATGGAGAGGAACAGGACGATCATGTCCTGCACCGCTCCGGCGAAGATCACGCCCACGACGATCCAGATGGTGCCCGGCAGATAGCCCATCTGGGCGGCCAGCACCGGGCCGACCAGCGGGCCGGCTCCGGCGATGGCCGCGAAGTGGTGGCCGAAGAGGACCCGGCGGTCGGTGGGGTGGTAGTCGACACCGTCCTCCAGCCGCTCGGCCGGAGTGGCGCGGGTGTCGTCGACCTGGAGGACCTTCCGGGCGATGAACCGTGAGTAGAAGCGGTAGGCGATCGCATACGAACCGAGGGCCGCAACGACCAGCCAGACGGCCGAGATCTCCTCGCCCCGGGACAGGGCGAGCACGGCCCATCCGATCGCGCCGGCCACGGCGACCGCGCTCCACACCAGGATCGACCGCGGTGTCATACGGGATCGGGACGGTGGTCCTCCGGGGGCCGGGAGACCGGATTCGGGCATGGCTGACGTAGGCATGGCGGCTCCTCACCGAGGCGGTGGTGTTGGGCGGTACGGCTGTGTGCGAAGGGGTGCGGCTGTGTGCGAAGCCCGTGCGGCTGTGTGTGAAGGGGTGCGGATCAGGGGCCGTTGCGCCCGCGCCCGCTCAGCGCGTACGCGGCGAGCAGGCAGAGGCCGCACCCCGGCACCCAGGCGAGCTGGTACCAGTAGAAGAACGGCGTTCCCGCCAGCCGCGGGCTCGCACCGGCGTACCAGGGGACCCACAGCAGGCCTGCGGCGGGCGCGAGGAGCAGTACGGCGATCGCGACGCGCCGTAGCCGGTTCTGACCGGTCTGTGTCATGACCTGCGCTCCTCTCCCGTTCGCTGTGGGTCTGTGCAAGAGTTGCGCACTCGTTGGAGACGGTTGACAGCGAATTTCCAGAAGATTTCCCGCCGGTTCTGTGTCATCCGAACCGGCCGCCCGCGCAACTCTCGCGTGAGGTCCTGTCGTCAAATTCCCGTCGCCCGCCCGCCGGGCAGGCGGGAAATTTGACGACAGGGCCTACGGGCACAGGCACACCAAGGACGGTGACCCATGGCCGACGGCGCCATGACCGCGACGTTCCTCGCCGTGATCGGCGGGGCGTCGCTGCTCGCCGTCACCGCACGGCGCCTGTACCCGAGCGACCGGCTGCCCTCCCTGGAAGGCTGGGCGCTGGCCGACCGCAGCCTCGGCCCCGTCTGGACCTGGCTGCTGCTCGGCGGCACGATCTTCACCGCGTACACCTTCACCGCCGTACCGGGACTGGCGTACGGCAACGGCGCGCCCGCCTTCTTCGCGGTGCCGTACACGGTGGTCGTCTGCCCGCTCGCCTTCGTGCTCCTGAGCCGGCTGTGGACGGTGGCCCGCCGGCACGGGTACGTGACCGCGGCCGACTTCGTGCGCGGCCGGTACGGTTCGCCGCCGCTGGCGCTGGTGGTGGCGCTGACCGGGATCCTCGCGACGATGCCTTATCTGGCGCTGCAGCTTCTCGGGATACGCGCGGTGCTGACAGCCGGCGGCGTGTATCCGCGGGGTGCGGCCGGTGACCTGGTGCTGGTGGCGCTGTTCGCGGGGCTCGCGGTCGCCACGTACCGGCACGGGCTGCGGGCACCCACCGTCATCTCCGCGCTGAAGGCGGTGGCGGTGTTCGTCTCGCTCACCGCCGTGTGCTGGCTGGTGCTCGACCGGCTCGGCGGCCCGGGCGCGGTCTTCGAGGGGGCGGCCCGGCGGCTCGGCGGCACGGGTGTGGACGAGTCCCCGCTGCTGCTGTCGCCCGAACAGCAGCCCGCCTACGCCACGCTCGCCCTGGGCTCTGCGCTGGCGCTGCTGATGTACCCGCACGTACTGACCGCCTCCTTCGCCGCCGACAGCGCGCGCACCGTGCGCAAGGCCGCCGTGGCGCTGCCCGCCTGGACGGGGCTGCTCGCGCTCTTCGGCTTCCTCGGCATCGCGGCGCTCGCGGCCGGGGTGGAGGCGCCCGAGGGCGGTGCCGAGGCCGCCGTGCCGATGCTGGTCGACCGGCTGATGCCGGGGCCGCTGGCCGGGCTGGTGTTCGGCGCGATCGCCGTGGGGGCGCTGGTGCCGGCCGCCGTGATGTCGATCGCGGCCGCGACCAGCTTCGTACGGAACGTGTACGTCGAGTACGTCCATCCGACGGCCACGCCCAAGCGGCAGGTGCGCATCGCCAAGGCGGTGTCGCTGACGGCGAAGGTGGGCGCGGTGGCGTTCGTGTTCGGGCTGCGCGACCAGGACGCCATCAACCTGCAGTTCCTCGGTGGCGTGTGGATTCTGCAGATCTTCCCGGCCGTGGCCGTGGGGCTCTTCACCCGCCGGCTGCATCCGCGGGCGCTGCTCGCCGGGTGGGCCGTGGGCATGGTGGCGGGGACGGTCATGGTGGTGCGGGAGGGGTTCTCCTCGATCGTGCCGTTCGGTCCCGCCGACCAGCCACTGGAGATCTACGCGGGCCTCGCCGCCCTCGTGCTCAATCTGCTCGTCGCCGTGGCCGCAACCGCGGCCCTGGAACGCCTCGGTGTCCCGCGCGGCACCGACGCGACCGACCTACCGTCCCGCCTGAATGTCAGGCGGCGCCCCGAGACGGGAGCGAACAACCCGTGAGACAGAGACAGAACTCCCCGGCCGTACTGCCGACGGTGCCCCAGCCCGCCGCCGAGCCCCTCGCCCCCGCGGTGAGCGACCCGGACGAGCTGGAGCGGGAAGCCGGCCTCGCCCGCCTCTTCGAGCTGCACTACTCCTCGATGCTGCGGCTCGCCGTGCTGCTCGGCGCCGACGACCCGGAGAACGTGGTGGCCGAGGCGTACTACCAGATCTACCGCAAGTGGCGGCGGCTGCGGGACGCCCAGGCGGCGGAGGCGTATCTGCGCTCCACCGTCTGCAATCTGACCCGGATGCGGATACGGCACCTCCAGGTCGCCCGCAAGCACGTGGAGAGCCCCGCGAGCCCGCCGGAGGAGGCCGTCGCCTCCGCCGAGAGCACCGCTCTGCTCCACGACGACCAGCGGGTGCTGATCGACGCGCTCCAGCAGCTGCCCGCCCGGCAGCGCGAGGCGCTCGTGCTGCGCCACTGGCTCGGTCTGAAGGAGAGCGAGATAGCCGCCGCGATGGGTATCTCCTGCGGCTCGGTCAAGACACACACCGCGCGCGGCATCGCCGCCCTGACCCAGGCGATGGAGGCCCGGCGATGAACGACACCTCCCGCAACCGGACGGGCAAGGAGCAGACACCGCAGGCCACGGGCACGGACCGTACGGAGCAGGAACTGGCCGCGGCCCTGGAAGCCCTAGCCGGTGGTGTGCGGGCCGCCCCGGACGCGTACCGCACGGCCCGCGGCGACTGGCTGCGCCGCGAGCGCCGGCGGCGGCTGGTGCTCGCCGTGCTGATCGCCGTCGTCTTCACCCTCGCCACCCTGATCGGCCTGTGGGTCCTCAACCAGGCCCCGTCCGACCCCGGGGTCATCTTCTCCGGCACCGACACGGCCGTCACCGGAGCCGGGCCCGGCCGGCCGGACTGATCACCGGTCACTCCGGGAACCCGGACCGCGTGCACTCACCCAACGAGAACACCGAGAACACCGAGAACACCGAGAACACCGAGAACACCGAGGCCGCTGAGGCCGCTGAGGCCGCTGAGGCCGCTGAGAACACCGAGGAGATCGCGGCCATCGAGGACTACGCCCTCATCGGCGACCACCAGACGGCCGCGCTGGTGAGCCGCCGCGGCTCGATCGACTGGCTCTGCCTGCCCCGCTTCGACTCGGCGGCCTGCTTCGCCGCGTTGCTCGGCGACGAGGACAACGGCCACTGGCGGATCGCACCCGAGGGCGCGGACGTGTGCGCACGGCGCGCGTACCGCCACGACACGCTCGTGCTCGACACGGAGTGGGAGACCCCGCACGGCGCGGTGCGCGTCACCGACCTGATGCCCCAACGCGACCGCGCCCCCGACGTCGTACGCGTCGTCGAGGGCCTCGGCGGCAGCGTGACCGTGCGCAGCACACTCCGTCTCCGCTTCGACTACGGCTCGATCACCCCGTGGATGCGCAGGTCGGACGGACGCTGGGTGGCGGTGGCGGGCCCGGACGCGGTGTGGCTGCGTGCCGAGCCCGAGGTACGGATGTGGGAGGAACGGCACGCCACACACGCGGAGTTCACCGTGGAGGAGGGCGAGAAGGTCGCGTTCGTACTCACCTGGCACCCGTCGCACGAACCCCGTCCGGGCAGGGTCGACCCGTACGAGTCGCTGCGCCACAGCCTCGCCGACTGGCGTGCGTGGGCGGCCCGCTGCCGGTACGACGGGCCGTACCGGGACATGGTGGTCCGGTCCCTGATCACGCTGAAGGCGCTGACGTACGCCCCGACCGGCGGCATCGTCGCCGCCGCGACGACCTCCCTCCCCGAGGAGATCGGCGGCGTCCGCAACTGGGACTACCGCCACTGCTGGCTGCGCGACTCCACCCTCACCCTCGGCGCGCTCCTGCGGGCCGGCTATCACGAGGAGGCCAAGGCCTGGCGGAACTGGCTGCTGCGCGCGGTCGCGGGCGATCCGGCGGACCTGCAGATCATGTACGGCCTGGCCGGTGAACGGCGGCTGCCCGAGTACGAGCTGCCGTGGCTGGCCGGCTACCGCGGCTCGCGTCCCGTCCGGGTGGGCAACCACGCCGTACGCCAGTTCCAGCTGGACGTGTACGGCGAGGTCATCGACTCCCTGTATCTGGCACGGAGTTCGGGGCTGCCCGCCGAGCCGGACATGTGGCGGGTACAGCGCGCCCTGATGGAGTTCCTGCGGTCGGCGTGGCGGCGGCCGGACGAGGGGCTGTGGGAGGTGCGCGGCCCGCGCCGCCACTTCACGCACTCCAAGGTGATGGCCTGGGTCGCCGCCGACCGCGCCGTACGCGCCGTGGAGGAGAACCCGGACCTCCACGGCGACCTGGACGGCTGGCGCGCGCTGCGCGAGGAGGTGCACCGCGAGGTGTGCGAGCGCGGCTACGACGCCGGGCGGAACACGTTCACGCAGTCATACGGTTCGCGCGAACTCGACGCCGCCCTGCTGCTCATCCCCCGCACCGGTTTCCTGCCGCCCGACGATCCGCGGGTCACCGGCACGATCGAAGCGATCCGCGACGAGCTGTGCCAGGACGGGTTCGTCCGCCGCTACGGCTCCGACCAGACGGTCATCGACGGGCTGCCGGGGCGGGAGGGCACGTTCCTCGTGTGTTCGTTCTGGCTCGCGGACGCCCTGCATCTGACGGGGCGGACGGCCGAGGCGCGCAAGCTGTTCGAACGGCTGGTGGGGCTGGCCAACGACGTGGGGCTGCTGGCGGAGGAGTACGACCCGGTGGCGGACCGGCAGCTGGGTAACTTTCCGCAGGCGTTCAGCCACATCGGCCTGGTCGGTACCGCCCTCGCCCTGTTCGGGGACGAGGGGGCAGGATAGGGGCCATGGATCTTGGACTGAAGGACCGCGTGTACGTCGTCACCGGGGCCACCCGCGGGCTGGGCAACGCGGCCGCACGGGAACTCGTCGCCGACGGCGCGAAGGTGATCGTCACGGGGCGTACGGAGAAGAGCGCCGTCGACACGGCCGCCTCCCTCGGGCCGAACGCGGTGGGCGTGGCCGCGGACAACGCCCACCCCGAGACCCCCACCCGGCTCATCGCGGCCGCCCGCGAGCACTTCGGCGGCTTCGACGGCATCCTCGTCAGCGTGGGCGGCCCGGTGCCCGGGTTCGTCGCGGACAACACGGACGAGCAGTGGACGGCCTCGTTCGAGTCGGTCTTCCTGGGCGCGGTGCGGCTGGCGCGCTCGGCCGCCGCGGAGCTGGCCGAGGGCGGCGTCATCGGCTTCGTGCTGTCCGGCTCCGTGCACGAGCCGATCCCCGGGCTGACCATCTCCAACGGCCTGCGCCCCGGTCTCGCGGGCTTCGCCAAGTCCCTCTCGGACGAGCTGGGCCCGCTCGGCATCCGGGTCGTGGGGCTCCTCCCGGCCCGCATCGACACCGACCGTGTACGCGAGCTGGACGGCCTCTCCCCCGACCCGGAGGCCACCCGCGCGGCCAACGAGGCCCGCATTCCGCTGCGGCGGTACGGCACCCCGGAGGAGTTCGGGCGCGCGGCCGCGTTCCTGCTGTCACCGGCCGCCTCGTATCTGACGGGCCTCATGCTGCCGGTGGACGGCGGGGCGCGGCACGGGTTCTAAGCAGGTCGGGCGAAGTCCGCTGCGGTGGGGCAGCGCCCCCGAAGGGGCGCGGGGCGGCGGCAACATGCGGCTCCTCCCCCGCTCTCGGCTTCACTTGAGCGGGGAACCCCCATCGTGGGCGCGACCAGCCGCGACGGTGCCGTGGACGAATGACGGCACATCGCGGCACTTCCGGCGGAGCACTCAGCCGTCTCGGAAGGCCACCCCGGAGGTCAGCTCACCCGTCCCGCCGGGTGCTTGGCCCCGCGGAGCCGCACCTCCGCGGGGAGCCCGGCCAGTCCGGCCGAGTCCCGTGCGTGTGCGACGGCCTCCGTGGTGAACCGGCGCAGGGCGTCCCCGGGGTCCGCGTGCGGTTCCAGCAGGAGCCGCACCCGCGCCTCGGGGGCACTGCGGCGGCCGGTCAGCTGGACGTGCGCCCGTTCGACCCCGTCCAGCTGCGCCGCCTCACCGGCCAGTACGCCTTCCAGGGCCCGCCCGCGCAGCAGTGCGCCCTGGCCGTCGCCGGTGTCGACGAGCACCTCGGTGAGGCGGTGGCGTCGCAGTACCGCGGACAGCCACCACAGGGCGAGCAGCACGAGGGCGGCGAGTACGGCGATGACGGTCGGCCACCACCAGCCCTCGTCCCGCCACCGGGTCCGCTCGGTGTCGCTCAGCAGCACGTCCCGCTGCCCGTCGTGCACCCACCAGGAGGGCGGGTCCACGCCGAGGCCGACGGCGAGCACCGCGCCGCCGGCCACGACCAGCACCAGCCCGGCGATGCCCAGCAGCACCCGGTTCACGATCCTCAGCACCGCACCTCACCCCTTCCGGTTCCGGACGGGCCGCTCGGAACGCCGTACGCGCACGACCAGCGCGGGCGGCCGGACCAGCCCGAGCCCCCGGATGCCGTCGGCGAGCGTGGCGTCCAGGTCGGCGCGTACGTCGTCGAGTTCACGGAAGTGGGACACCGCGCGGACGTCGGCCTTCGTACGGCCCATCCGGACCCGTACGGACTGCACGCCCGCCACCTCCATGGCCCGGTCGCGCAGCACCATCTCGGCGGCGCCACGGTGCAGCCCAGGGCGGACGTCGACGTGGGCGCGGCGCATCGGCAGGACGTCGCGCAGCCCGGGTGTCGCGGCGAGCACGAGCAGCCAGCCGCCGAGGGCGACGGCGACCCCGGCGCCGGCGAGCACCCAGGTGTCGTCCAGGGGGCGTTCGGCGAGTTCCCGGGCCAGGGTCCTGCGCCAGCCCATGGCGGGCCGGTCGGCGCGGACGGCGGTGATGTCGTACAGGAAGAGCCCCGCGCCGACGAGGACCAGGAGCGCCAGGACGCCCGCGGGGATGCGGCGGGCGGACCAGAAGCGGCCCTGCTCGCCGTCCGCCGCCTCCAGGGTCGGCAGGGGTTCGTACGTGGCGGCCGAGGCGGACTGGTCGAGTTCGCCTTCGGTCGCCTTCTCGATGACCGGCAGTCGTTGAGTTGTGCCTTCGGAGCCTGCGGAGACTCCGGAGCTCTGGGGCTCGCTCATCGCGTCCTCCCCTGTGCCGCGTCGGGTCCGTGCACCAGGTGCAGCCGCTCCACCTCCACGGCCACCTCCGATACGTCCATTCCCGCCAACGTCCCTACCCGCTGGGCGACATGACGACGCACGGCGGCGCACCGGCCGCCGATGTCGGAGGGGTAGCCGAGCTCCACACTGACGCGGACGCGCGCGGTCTCGTGGTGGACGACCACGGTGGCGTGCGGGGGCACGGCGTCCGGCGGGAGTGCCCCCAGTGCCTCGCGCGCCGCCTGTCCCGCGATCTTCGCGACGACCCGGTCGGCGATCCGGGTCGCCCCGCGCTCGGCGGGTGCGACAGCCGTGCGCGGGCTGTCCGGGTCCGTCACCGCTGCCGTCACCGTCGGCGGTCGTCGCGGCTGCGGAAGAAGTCACCGATGTCCAGGTCCCCCTCCAGGAACCGGCCGACGACGAACCCGACGGCCCCCAGGGCGGCCACCAGCAGGAAGGCACCGAATCCGCCGAAGTACCCGGCGAAGCCCAGCGCCATTCCGGCGATCATGCCGATCACGGCCAAGCTCATCCTGTGCTCCTCGTCTGTCCTGCGCTCCTCGTTCGTCCTGCGTTCCTCAGGGTTGCAGGGCGGCCGTCTACTGGAGCCGGGCCTCCGGCTCCTCTTCCTCTTCGTCCGGCAGCTTCACGTCGCTGACCGCGATGTTGACCTCGACGACTTCGAGCCCGGTCATGCGCTCCACCGCGGCGATGACGTTCTCGCGCACGGCGCGGGCGACATCGGCGATGGACACGCCGTAGTCGACGACGATCTCCAGGTCGAGCGCGGTCTGCACCTCGCCGACCTCGGCCTTCACACCCCGGGTCACGGACTTCGAACCGCCGGGAACCCGGTCGCGTACGGCCCCGAAGGTCCGCGACAGCCCGCTGCCCATGGCGTGCACGCCCAGTACGTCACGGGCCGCCAGCCCGGCGATCTTCTCGACGACTCCGTCGGCGATGGTGGTACGCCCCCGGGTGGCCGGGTCTCCGCCCCCGCGCCGGGCGGTCTTGCGGGCGGCGCCGCCCTGCGGCACCTCTGTCTCGCCCTCCGGGGTCTCTGTCCGGTCCCGCTCCGTCATGTCGGTCATGCCGTACGTCCCTTTCGGTCGGCGCTCTCCGTCGTCCCTCCGCCCACAGTAAGCGCGCTTGCGGGGTCCGGCGCCGAGGATGCGGCAGCCTGGAGCAATGACGGCGGACGGAACGGCGGGCGGATGGACGCAAGACGGATGGGCACAAGCTGTACGGCAACAGCTCGGGCTCGGCCGGGTGCTTCCGTTGGGCGGCGCGCACGACGGCGCGTGGATCACGGAGAGCGCGGCCGACGCGGTACTGCGCCGTGCGGCGGCCCAGGTGCGCGGGGCCCGTCTGGGCCCGCTCCGTATCTCCCTGGCCGACCCGGAGGAGTCGTACGACCCCGCCGTACCGCCCCCACCGAGCGCCCTCCCGCCCGGCCCGCTCCGGATCGGCGCCGAGTTCCTGGCCGCGGCCGACCTCACCGCCCCGGGCGCCGAACCCCTCCCGGCGACCGCGGCACGACTCCGCTCGGCCATCGCCGCGGCGGCGACGGAGCGGCTCGGGTTGACGGTGACAGGGGTGGATCTGCGGGTGACGGGGCTGCTGGAGGGCGAGCACGAGCCCGTACCTCGTCCTCCGGAGGAACCTGCCCTCGCTCCGCTCCCGGCCGACGGCGACACCGAGGAGTTCCGCGTGGCCGCCGCCGCGCTGTCCGTTCCGGGGGTGACCCGGCTGACGGGCGCGCTCGGCGGCCTCGGTCACGCGGTGCACATCACCGAGGTCGGTCCCGCGCTGCCCTCCCGCCATGTACGCGTCGAGGTGGCGGTCACCGACGACGAACGCGTGCTCGACGTGGCGCGTGCGGTACGGACGGCGGTCACGCGGTCCCTGCACGACCACCCCTCGACCGCGGTCCTGGTCACCGCCGTGGGCGCGTAAGCGGGTAGGGCGAAGTCCGCACGCTTTGGGCAGCGCCCCCGAAGGGGCGCGGGGCGGCGTCAACATGCGGCTCCGCCGTGGGCGCGACCAGCCACGACGGACCCGCAGGAGATGCACCGCACTTCCGGCGGAGCGCTCAGTCACCCACCCCGGTGAGGTCCCGCACCCGTCGCGCCTGGGCGGCGCGCTCGGAGGCGCGCTGTTCCTCGTACGTCCGCTCCTGTGCCCCGCGCAGCAACGCCTTGGTCTCGATGACGGCGTCGCGCGGTGCGGCCAGAATCGCCGCCGCGAGGTCCTGTACGGCGGCGTCGAGCTGTTCTCCGGGCACGGCGAGGTTGGCGAGCCCGGTGCTCACAGCCTCCTCGGCCGGTACGGAGCGCCCGGTCGCGCAGATCTCCAGCGCGCGGGCGTAGCCGACGAGGCCCACCAGGGGGTGCGTGCCGGTGAGGTCGGGGACGAGCCCGAGGCTGGTCTCGCGCATGGCGAACTGCACGTCGTCCGCGACGACGCGCAGATCGCAGGCGAGCGCGAGTTGGAAGCCCGCGCCGATGGCATGCCCCTGGACGGCGGCGATGGACACGATGTCGCTGCGCCGCCACCAGGTGAACGCTTCCTGGTACTCGGCGATGGTCGCGTCGAGTTCGGCGTCGGAGCCGCGCGCGAGGTCGATGAACGACGGTTCGCCGTCGAAGCCCTCGGGCGTGAACGCCTGCCGGTCGAGTCCGGCCGAGAACGACTTGCCCTCGGCGCGCAGCACGACCACGCGGACGGAGCCCGGCAGTGCCCGCCCCGCCTCGGTCAGCGCACGCCACAGAGCGGGGCTCTGGGCGTTGCGCTTGGCCGGGTTGGCCAGGGTCACCGTGGCGATGGTCTCGTCGACGGTGAGCCGTACGCCGTCCTTGTCGAGTACCGGGTCGAGCGAAGCCATGGGGCGCCTCCGATGGGTGCGGTCATCGTGGAATGCGGTACCTCGGAGGTGGACCTCAGAGGTACCGGACATCCTTAAGTGACTGCACAGTAACCACCCGGTCGGTCACCCGACCGACCGGGTGGCCACCATCGAAGCCGATGGGCCGCCCGGGGTCAGGCCGACGTGGCCTTCTTGCCCCGCGTCGCCCCGCCACGCCCTCGGAGCGTGACGCCCGACTCGCTGAGCATCCGGTGGACGAAGCCATACGAGCGGCCGGTCTCCTCGGCCAGCGCCCGGATGCTCGCACCGGAGTCGTACTTCTTCTTCAGGTCTGCCGCGAGCTTGTCGCGCGCGGCGCCGGTCACCCGGCTGCCCTTCTTCAGAGTCTCGGCCACCCGTGCCTCCTCATGGGAAGTGCGCTCTGGTCTCCTCATGATCACCCCTCCGGGGCGTGATGGCCACCCATTCGGCAAGGTCCGTGAGACAAGGTTTTGACGACAGGAGTCCGTCCCCACGAGCGGAATACATGCTTCCGCCCTACGTCGTCCGTACGGCCGAACGAGTTGTTCCACGAAGCGGCTGGTCAGCGACGCGCGACGGCCGAGCCCTTGTCCGCCAAGGGCTCGGCCGTGAAGTTGATGTAGGACACACCTCGGTACGAGGAGATCTCACACAGATGATGGATCACGGATCGGCCGAATGATCCAGAGCCAGTTGATCAATCATTCGATCAAGCGGACGAGACCGCCGGGCGGGCCGCGACCGGCGGACCGTGACCGTCAAGCCAGGGCGACGAGGTCCGCGTAGTCGGCACCCCACAGGTCCTCGACACCGTCCGGCAGCAGGATGATCCGCTCCGGCTGGAGCGCCTCGACCGCGCCCTCGTCGTGGGTGACCAGCACGACCGCGCCCTTGTAGGTGCGCAGCGCTCCGAGGATCTCCTCACGGCTGGCCGGGTCGAGGTTGTTGGTCGGCTCGTCGAGCAGCAGCACGTTCGCCGACGACACCACCAGGGTGGCGAGCGCGAGGCGGGTCTTCTCGCCGCCGGAGAGCACACCGGCCGGCTTGTCGACGTCGTCGCCGGAGAACAGGAACGAGCCGAGCACCTTGCGGACCTCGACGAGGTCCATGTCGGGCGCGGCGGAGCGCATGTTCTCCAGCACCGTGCGGTCCGGGTCGAGGGTCTCGTGCTCCTGGGCGTAGTAGCCGAGCTTGAGGCCGTGACCCTCGATCACCTGGCCGGTGTCGGGCTTCTCGACGCCGCCCAGGAGGCGGAGCAGGGTGGTCTTCCCGGCGCCGTTGAGACCGAGGATGACCACGCGGGAGCCCCTGTCGATGGCCAGGTCGACGTCGGTGAAGATCTCCAGGGAGCCGTACGACTTCGACAGGCCCTCGGCGGTGAGCGGCGTCTTGCCGCAGGGCGAGGGGTCGGGGAAGCGCAGCTTGGCGACCTTGTCGGACTGGCGGACCGCTTCCAGGCCGGACAGCAGACGCTCGGCGCGGCGGGCCATGTTCTGCGCGGCGACCGTCTTGGTGGCCTTGGCGCGCATCTTGTCCGCCTGCGTGTTGAGGGCGGCTGCCTTCTTCTCGGCGTTGGCCCGCTCGCGCTTGCGGCGCTTCTCGTCGGCCTCGCGCTGCTGCTGGTACAGCTTCCAGCCCATGTTGTAGACGTCGATCTGGGCGCGGTTGGCGTCCAGGTAGAACACCTTGTTGACGACCGTTTCCACCAGGTCGACGTCGTGGGAGATGACGATGAAGCCGCCGCGATAGGTCTTCAGATAGTCGCGCAGCCAGATGATCGAGTCGGCGTCCAGGTGGTTCGTCGGCTCGTCGAGCAGGAGCGTGTCCGCGTCGGAGAACAGGATGCGGGCCAGCTCGATACGGCGGCGCTGACCGCCGGAGAGGGTGTGCAGCGGCTGGCCGAGCACCCGGTCGGGCAGGTTGAGCGCGGCGGCGATGGTGGCGGCCTCGGCCTCGGCGGCGTACCCGCCCTTGGTGAGGAACTCCGTCTCCTGCCGCTCGTACTGCTTCAGGGCCTTCTCCCGGGTGGAGCCCTTGCCGCTGGCGATGCGCTGTTCGTTGTCGCGCATCTTGCGGATCAGTACGTCCAGGCCGCGCGCGGACAGGATGCGGTCACGGGCCAGCATGTCCAGGTCACCGGTGCGCGGGTCCTGCGGCAGATAGCCGACCTCGCCGGAACGGGTCACGGCGCCCGCGGCGGGGA
The DNA here is from genome assembly GCF_053591955.1 of Streptomyces sp. NPDC002845. Classification (NCBI taxonomy): domain Bacteria; kingdom Bacillati; phylum Actinomycetota; class Actinomycetes; order Kitasatosporales; family Streptomycetaceae; genus Streptomyces; species Streptomyces sp. NPDC002845. The sequence continues at coordinate 21,163 of NZ_JBSFUU010000008.1, forward strand.
TGCCCTCACCCGCGAGGACCTTGGTCAGAGTGGTCTTGCCGGCGCCGTTGCGGCCGACCAGGCCGATGCGGTCGCCCTTGGCGACACGGAAGGTGGCGGACTCGATGAGGACACGGGCACCGGCGCGCAGCTCGATACCGGAGGCGGAGATCACGGACAGACTCCAGGGCAGGGATGGTTGGCGGGTGGGCGGCTGAGGACGTTCCCGCCGTCTAATGCGCGAGGAGAATGGCCATGCGGCCAATTCTAACGGGGGGTCGCAAGCGGTTTTCCGCCCTTGCGGTGAGGGCTTGCGTGGTCTCGGTCACCGGGACTCGGGGGCGTTGTCAGTGCCCGGTGCCAGACTGAGAAGCAGATCGAATCCGGCGATGTCCGGCTGTCTTCCCATGGCGGGACGAAGAGGGAGTGATCGGTATGGCAGGCATGAACGGCATGGACGGCGGACGTCCAAGCGTCTACCCGACGCTGCTGTACGCGGACGCCAAAGCGGCGATCAGGCAGCTCACGGAGGCCCTCGGCTTCACGGAACTGTCGGTGTACGAGAGCGACGAGGACGGTGCCGGCACAGTGCTGCACGCCGAGCTGACGCAGGGCAACGGCGCGGTGATGATCGGCTCCAAGGGCCGCGGCGGCGTCTTCGACAGCGCGATGAAGGGCGCGGGCCCTGTCGGGGTGTACGTCGTGGTGGACGACGTCGACGCACACCACCAGCGGGCCGTGGAGCACGGCGTGGAGATCCTGATGCCCCCGACGGACCAGGACTACGGATCGCGGGACTACATGGCCCGGGACGCCGAGGGCAATGTGTGGAGCTTCGGGACGTACGCGCCGGAGATAGACGTCTGACCTCCCACGCGGCCCGCCCCCACGCGGCGCGCCCTTGAGGTCCTCCGCGCTCAGCTCCCCCCGGTGTGCACCTGGAAGGCCGCCCGCCGTACGGCCCTGGCGAGCGCCGGATCGGGGTGGGCGGCGGCGAGCGCGACCAGGACCTGGACGGTGCGGGGGTGGTCGACCGCGCGGACCTCGTCGAGGAGCCCGGGCACGGTGGCCTGCACGGCGGACTCCAGGTGCCGTACGAGAAGCGGGGCCTCACCGTGGTCGGCGACGGCCGCGGCGGTGTCGACCCACAGCCAGGTGGCCTCCTCGCGGGTGAGCACCTCGTGGGCGTCCTCGGGGTCGGCGCCGTCGTGCTCGGCGAGCCACAGCAGGGCGTAGGGGCGCAGCGGGGTCTCGTCGGCCACGGCGCGCACATCCGGCTCGGCGGGGGCGCCGACCACGCGCAGCGCCTCGAAGGCGAGGCCGCGGATGAGAGCGTCCTCGCCGCGGGCGGCGTCGATGAGTTCGGTGACGGCGCTGCCGACGGGGCGGGCGGCAAGCCAGGCGCGGTACTCGGCGCGGGCCGCGTTGGGCCGGAGCTGGGCGCAGCCGCGGAGCATGTCCTCGGCGGAGACCTCGATGTTCCCGGCGGGGCTCTGCGCGGCGACGCAGATCTGCTCCAGCTTGACCCACACCGCCCAGCTGCCGAGCGGGGTGAGCGTGGCCTGGCCCTCGCCGTAGGTGAGGGCGCCGACGGAGGCGAGGGCGCCCAGGGCCCAGTCGAGGAGAGGGGCGAGCGGGGTGTCCTCGGTGCTCGCCTCCGTAGCGGGCTCCGAATCAGCAGGCGCGGCGCGAAGCGCCTCTTTATAAGGGTGGTGGTGGGCGGCGGGCGGGACGTACGGAATCTCACAACGCTCGGTGTGGAGCTCCGAGACCCTCTGTTCGAGGAGGTCGAGGAGTTGCTCGACGGGGACGGGTCCGGCGGAGAGCTGGAGGAAAGAGAGCACCTGGGGCATCGCGGAGACGACCTCGGCGACGGCGGCGGGCTCGTGATCGGCCGGCTCGGGGCGGGCGAGGGACCAGGCGTCGAAGAGGGCGACCCAGCCGCGCAGGACGGCGCTGTCGTCGCGGTTCCAGGCGCGCAGCCGCCAGCCGGGGCGGGCGCTGTCGCCGTGCACCTCGACGAGGCCGGCGAGACGTGCCGTGTCCCAGTCGTGGCGGACCTGATCCGGGGTCAGCCCGAGTTCGGCGGCGGCCCGTTCGGCGGTCGCGTCGGAGAGGGTTCCCCTGCCGTCGGAGCCCACGCCCTCGCGGCCGGGGCGGAGGGCGGCGTCGGCCCAGCGGGCGACGCGGGCCGCGTCCGCCAGGCCGGCGCGGGCCATGCGGGCCAGTTCGGCGGGCGGCGGGGTGCCCTCCGGTGGCCGGGGTGCGGGGCGGCGGCGCTGGGACACCGCTTGCGGGGCGGCGGCCAGGGTTCGCGGGCGGACGAGTCGGAGCCTGGAGTCGCGCGGGTTACGGGACGTCACGGGGGCAGTCTTCCGGTTGACGGTCCGAAAACCCAAACGGAATGTCACGGCGGGCGACAGAGGCAGCCAACGAAAGGGGTTCGGCGAGGGATCGGCACGTATGCGTACGGCCTTGTCCGAGCGGAAAACGGAACCGTCCCGAGAGGGGGCACAAGGCACTCTCGGGCTGCCCCACCCAGGGGGTCGGTCACCGACCCGCCGCCCCCACGGCATCACCGCGCACCCGCGCCCGCCGAGCGGACGGCGGGGCGGCCTCACAAGCGCAGATCCAGCAGGGGCGATGGCGGCTACAGGCGATGGTGGCTACATGAGAGGAGTGAGGAACCGGCGGAGAGCTTCTTCATAACCTTTGGGGTCGGCGTTCCACATGGCGCCGTGCGGGGCGTGGCGGACGGTGTGCAGGGCGACGAGGTTCGGGCGGCGCTCGGCGAGGCGGCGGGAGGGGCCCCAGGGGGCGACGGCGTCGTCCGGGCCGTGGAAGACCAGCACCGGAACCTTCGGCTGGTCGGCGTCACCGATGTCACCGGCACGGTCGGCGGGCAGGCCGGTGCGGCCCTGGGCGGCGCGGACCGCGAGAGGCAGCAGCGCGCCGGGGGTGCGGCGGGCCCGGGCGAGGGCGCGCAGTGTGGCCTCCCAGTCGAGCACGGGTGAGTCCAGGACGAGCCCGGTGACGCGCTCACGCAGCGGGGAGTGGGCGGCGGCGCGCAGGGCCATGGTGGCGCCGGTGGACCAGCCGTGCAGGACGACCCGTTCGGCGCCGTAGCGCACGGCGTAGCGGATGGCGGCGTCGAGGTCGCGCCACTCGGTCCGGCCGAGGTGGTTCAGGCCGTCCGGGGGGCGGGGTGCGCCGAGGTCGCCGCGGTAGGCGAGGTCGAGGACCGGGAATCGGTGGCGGTGCAGGAACTCCATGACGTTCATGGGGTGTTCGCGGGTGGTGCCCAGGCCGTGCACGGTGATCACCCAGGTGTCCCGGGCCGCGGGCACGAACCAGGCGGGCAGGGCGCCGAGTTCGCCGGGGACGTCGACGTCGGCGTGGTCGAGGCCGAGGGCGGAGCCCGGGTCGCCGATGTGCAGGTTCGGGGTGAGCCAGACCTTGTCGCCGGGTCCGAGGGTGCCGTGGGTGACGCGTTCCAGGCGGCGTACGACGGTGTCGGCGGAGTGGGCGCCGGTACCCAGGACGGTGCCGACGACCGCGTGAGAGCCGTCGCCGGCGAGGCCGTAGACACCGGGGCGCTGGGAGGCGAAGGCCCGGGTGAGGCTGACCCGGCCGGCGGCCGTGGCGTGCACGGTCAGCCGGGGCTCCGTGGGCAGCGGCCTGCCCGCCGGTGCCTTCAGCGCCGCGTCACTGGCGACCCGGCCGGCCACCACGCTCGCCGCCCCGGCCGCGAGGGCCACACCGACGGCCGCGACCGCCGCGTTGACTGTCCGCACCCGTCCAGTGTCCAGTCACGCCCCGCCTCGGGCCAGCCGGCGGACACCCCGGGGTGCCCCAACGCCCCACCGCGCCGCCACCGCCGCCGTTCCGTTCGCGACCTGCGACACTCGGCACACCGGCCGCGCACCCGGGAGGTTCTCGCCCCCGCCGCCCCTACCCGTCCCATCCTCCAGGGGCTCCGCCCCTTCGACCCCGCCAGGATGGAGATGTGCCGGGGGTGTCCGCCCGCAGCGGATGCCGCGGCAACAAAAGTTTCCCCTGGAACCCACCCAAGTCGCGTCAGACCGAGGACGGAGACCCCCGGCGCGCCCTCGACCCACAACGCGCCCACGCACTCCCCCGCACCCGCCACCCCAGAACACCCCGAGCCATCACGCGCCCCCACCCGATCCCAACTGCCCATACCCCCGAAGCCGCTCCCCCACCTCCGCCACCTGTTCCCGAGTCAGGAGCGTCGGGGTCAGCCCCGGTACCGAGGAGGCGGTCAGCCAGACACGGCACATCCACTCCAGCTGGGCGGTGCGGTCGTAGGCCTGGGAGAGGCTGGCTCCGTATGTGATCGTGCCGTGGTTCTGGAGGAGGCAAGCTGTGCGCCCCTCCAGGGCACGGAGCATGTTCTCGGCCAACTCTTCGGTGCCATAGGTCGCATACGGGGCAACTCGAACCGCCCCACCAAGGTCCGCGGACACATAGTGGATCAGCGGCAACTCCCGCACGAGGGTGGAAACGGCCGTCGCATGGACGGCGTGGGTATGGACGACGGCGCGGGCACCGGCGGTGCGGTGGATCGCGAGATGCATGGGCAACTCGCTCGTCGGGCGAAGGATGCCAAGGACCTGCCGCCCGTCGAGGCCGACACCCACCACATCACCGGGCGTCAGCCGGTCGTACGGCACTCCCGTCGGCGTGACCAGCACGGTGTCGCCGACGCGCACGGAGACGTTGCCGGACGTACCGACGACCAGACCATCGGCAACCGTACGGCGGGCCGTCGCGACGAGTTCGTCCCACGCCCGCGCCACCTCGTCCGGCGCACCCCCGCTCCCGGCGCCCCGTGAATCCCGCGGAACCCCACACCCGTCTCGCGCGTCCCATCGCCGCTCAGTCATGCCGCGATCCTGCCAGGCGCGCGGCCGGACACGGGGGGCGAGGGCACTGCGGGGCGGAGGGCGGGGGCGGGCCAACTGCCCGCTGGGTGGAAGTTCTGGACGTTCTGGCACTACGACAACGGCGGGAGCGTCTCTGGAACTCTGTGTGTGCCTGAGGGTGTCAGGCTTTTCGGGCGCGGCGTGGCCGTGTGCGGTTGCCGTCGTGGGGTCCGAACCTCGGGATGAGGGGGTGGACCTCGGTGGCGTGCGCGTGGTGGAACCCGGTCCGCTCGGCGGCGCGGGTGCGCCGCCGACAGGTTCCGTGGGAGACCCGCGCCCGGTGACCGGTGGGAAGGTGGTCTTCCGGCCGGTTGCCGGGTGCGGGGTACTCCATGACCTGGCACCGGCCCGTGAGGTGCTGGTGCCTGGGTGTCATGCCCCGCCGGACGCTTGACCGCCCCGGTGGGGGTGGTGGCGGGGACCGTACGCACATCGGGCATACGGCGGGAAGTCTTCGGCCGACGGGCCGGGGAGGGCCGGGCCGGTGTGGGGCGGGCCTTGCCGGAGGTGGTCTTGGTTCCGGGCGGCCTGGGTGGTGCGGCTGTCTGGCGGCGGGCGCGGCGCAGGCGGCGGGTGGTCCGCTTCGGGCGGCGCACGCCGCGGACCGTGCCCTCCGCAGTGGTGCGGATGGTACGGGCGCCGGTAGCCCGGTCGGTGGCGGTGTGGGATAGATAGGCGCGCACCTGCCGGGTGCGGTTGCGGATCTCCGCACTACTCACCCCGGCGGGCAGCAGCGCCCGCAGCTCTGCCCACTCCGCCCCGGTGCGCCGACGGGGATCGGCGGGCCAGGCCGTGAGGATCGCGGCCACGATGGTGCGTCGGTGCACCGCCAGACGCAGGGTGCGCGCCGGAGTACTCCTCGGCCGCCCGGCGCACCCGGTCCGACACATACACCCCCTCGGCCAGCACGGCATCCCCCGCCCAGCCCAGGCGGCGCAGCGCCATCCACCCCTCGGACGGCAGCTTCTCGTCCCGCCCGTCGAGGCCGGCGGCCAGCACATCCAGCGACCCCTCGTCCCACCGGGCGGCTACCAGGGCCCGGGTCAGCTCCCGGCACAAGGAGGCCAGGACGGACACCCGCTGGTACAGCAGCCGCTGACCGACGTGTTCGCCGTTGCCCTCGACCACACCGGCGAAGGCGGTGCACGTGGCCGTCGCCACCAACCGGCCCACACCCACCACCCCCTGCCACGGCTCCGAACCGGGCGCCTCTCCGCACCCGATCGGCCTAACGACCGACCCCCGCACAAAGACACGCACCCCGGCGACCGCGCCCGATTCATGGAGGGGAACGCAGCGAAACCACCAACAGTTGAAGACCCTGCCGGTGACCAGAATCTCTTCAACGGGTCCATGACCCAGCTCAAGCGTTTCGCGAAGGGCTAGCCGAAAAGCAGCCGAGGTCGTCCCACAAGCCCCGCGGGAGCCCCGAAGAGCCCCCGCGGGGCCTTACGGAGCCCGATATTCCGCCTCCGTTCGATGGCTTCACGCCACCACCCCACCCCGACGACACCCACCCCACCCCACCTCGACACACACCCCAGAGCCCCCTCGACGCAAGCGGAACGGCCGCACTCGACCCGCGACACCCCCACACCCCCCTCAGTTCATCTTCTGTTCACCCAGGTTGCCTACGGTCCACGGGCCACTGACGTCCAACAGAAGACCGGGTAAATGGAAAGCTTCTCGCTGATCCTCGCGATCGTGGTGGTCACCGCGCTCGCGTTCGATTTCACGAACGGTTTCCACGACACCGCCAACGCGATGGCCACCACCATCTCGACCGGCGCGATGAAGCCCAAGGCCGCGGTGGCCATGTCCGCCGTTCTCAACCTTGTCGGCGCGTTCCTCTCCATCGAGGTCGCCAACACGATCTCCAAGGGGCTCGTCGACGAGACCGGCATCCGACCAGAAGTGATCTTCGCGGCGCTCGTCGGCGCCATCCTCTGGAACCTCATGACCTGGCTCGTGGGCCTCCCCTCCAGCTCCTCGCACGCCCTGATGGGCGGCCTGATCGGCGCCGCCGTCGCCTCGGCCGGTATCGGCGCGGTGCACGGCGACGTCCTCGTGACCAAGGTGCTGATCCCCGCCGTCGCGGCCCCGCTGGTCGCCGGTATCGCCGCGATGATCGGCGCACGGCTGACGTACAGGCTCGGCAGGCACGCCGACGAGAAGGCCGCCTCCAAGGGCTACCGCGCCGGTCAGATCGCCTCCGCCGGCCTGGTCTCGCTGGCCCACGGCACGAACGACGCCCAGAAGACGATGGGCGTCATCACCCTGGCCCTGGTCACCGGTGGCGCCCTCGCCCCCGACTCCGACCCGCCGGTCTGGGTCATCCTCTCCGCCGGTCTGGCCATCGCGCTCGGCACCTACCTGGGCGGCTGGCGCATCATCCGCACCATGGGCAAGGGCCTGACCGACCTCCAGCCGCAGCAGGGCTTCGCCGCCCAGACCAGCGCCGCCACGGTCATCCTGGCCTCCTCCCACCTGGGCTTCTCCCTCTCCACCACGCACTCGGTCTCCGGTGCCGTGATGGGCGCGGGCCTCGGCCGCAAGGGAGGCGTGGTCCGCTGGTCCACCGCCACCCGGATGTTCGTCGCCTGGGGGCTGACCCTGCCGGCCGCCGCGCTCGTCGCCGCGCTCGCCGAGTGGATCACCTCCTTCGGCAGCTGGGGCACCGGCCTCGTCGCCGTCTTCCTCGTCGCGTCCAGCGCCGCGATCTGGGTGCTCTCCCGCCGCACGGTGGTGGACCACACCAACGTCAACGGACCCGACGAGACCGGGGCGCCCGCCGGAGTGGTGACCACGGCCATGGCCGCCGTCACCCCGCCCCCGACCGGCGCCGGCTCCGAGGACCTCGCAGCCGCCATCCCGGCCCCCGCGGCTTCCGCCGACGCTCCGGCGAACCCGTCCCCCGTGGCCTGACCCGCTAAGGAATCACCACCATGCACATCGACTGGGAAGCCCTCGGCTCCGTCTTCGGCGTCAGCCTCGTGGTCACCGTGGCCCTCGTCGGCCTCTTCACCCTGGGGATCGTCGGCCTCTCCAAGCGGGAGGAGGCGTCAACCCGGGGCGGCTCAGTGGCGCTGGCGACGACAGGGGCGTACGCGTGCTTTGCGCTGTGTGCGGCGGCCGTGGCGTACGGAATTTTTCTGATCGTGGCCTGAGACCGGAAATCTCGCTGATCTCCTGAGGCCCCACTCACAACTTCAGAATCAATCCCCGTAGGCACTTTGTGATGCTTACGGGGGTTTTATTTGTTTTCATAACGTCACTGCGACCTCATCGCAACGACACATGTCATACTGACGACGGCTAGCCGCTGACGGCCAACTAACCTAATCTAATGGGAAGTTACTGTTCGCCAGTGGCGGCCTGACGAGTCAAGGACGACATGTGGCAGGGAGCACCATGGCCAGGGACATCGATCCGAGCCTGAATCGACGCAGGCTCCGAATCGAGCTGCGCAAGGCCCGTGAACAGACTGGACTGACCCAGCGGGACGCCGCGAAACGCCTGGAATGGTCACTTTCCAAATTGATCAGGATCGAGGCGGGAACGGTCAGCCTCGGCGTCACGGACCTACGGGCGCTGCTCCAGATCTACGAGGTCACGGACGCCGGTCTGGTCACGGAGCTGGAGGAGGCGGCCCGGGGCTCCAAGGGCCAGTCCTGGTGGGCGCCGTACAGCGAGCTGGTCTCCCCCGCGTACGCCCAGTACCTGGGCTACGAAGGCGCCGCGAGCACCATCCGTATGTACAACCCGATCGTCCTCCCCGGTCTCCTGCAGACCGAGGACTACGCCACCGCACTGCTCTCGGCCCGGGCGCCCGAGTCCCGGATGCGCCAGCAGGTGGAGCTGCGCAGCACGCGACAGGAGCGGTTCTTCGACGGCGAGAGCGGCCCCGAGGTGAACATCGTTCTGGACGAGGCGTCCGTCCGGCGTGAGATCGGCGGCGCGGCGGTGATGCGACGCCAGCTGGACCACATCAAGACCATGGCGGAACACCCCCGCATGACCATCCAGCTGCTGCCCTTCTCCGCCGGGGCGCACTACGCCACCGCTACGTCGTTCATCCTGCTCGGGTTCAAGGACGAGGACGACCTGCTGTACATGGAGGGCCCCACAGGGGGCCTGTCGAACCGTGACGACCTGGGCCTCACTGCGCGCTACCAGGAGTGCTTCGAGGACATCAGCGCCATCGCGTACCGCGACGAGCAGTTGATCGAGACGCTCGACGCGATCAGGGAGAGTCTGGACAACAGCTGACCCCGGGACGAGTGGCCCGGGCGGAGAACGGGGGGAGGCCTCATGGCGGTCTTCGGATTACGAGCGTGGTGGCGGGAAATACGCACGGCCCCCACCGTTCCGACGGGCGAACCACCGGCAGTGCCTCCCGAGACGACGGACCAGGACGAGCCCGCCGCGCTCAACGACCACGCCCTCAAGGCGCACGCCATACAGCGGCCCGAGTGGGCGGAGGCCCTCATCGAGGTCGAGAGCGCCCGGGTGGCCGGGGAGATACGCCTGCTGTCGGTCCGGCTGCTGCTGGGCACGACATGCGGCAGCGTCCTGCTGTTCGGCGTCTCCGTGGCCGCCCGGGTCGCCCCCGGCGTTCCCTTCGGGGCCGCGACCCCGCTCACCACGGCGGTGATCGGTGCGGTCGGCGCGGCCCTCGTCACCGCGATCGGCACGGTGCTGGGCAGGGCGCTGCGCCACCGCTCCGGAGGTACGCAGACCACCACCGTCAGTGGTGCTGTGACCTCCGGGGCTGAACCCCCGACAGAGCCCGGTTCAGAACCCGGAGCCGCTCGGTGACGGGGGTGAGCCCCCACCACACGCCGGCGCCGACGGCGATCAGCACGGTCACCACCAGCCAGACGAGACCGCGCGCCGCCCCTCCCGGCACCAGGAGCGCCGCCAGGGCACCCGCCCCGACGGAGAGCACTCCCACCACCGAACAGAAGAGCGCCAGCGGAGCGGCTGCCGCAACCCACGTCCCTCGCGCGCCGGTTTTCCCCGTGTGCGCCGAAGCTGTTTCCCTGGCCCGATCTCCCATGTGCCTACCTCCCGCCCCCCGGGCGGATCGTCACGAGCCGCCCGCTCCCGGGTTCACAAGCTCCGCCAGAAAACCACACCACGACGCCTGGCGGAAGACGAGCACCGTGTCCTTGCTCCGGTTCGAGTCACGTATCAGCACGAGCCCCTCCTCAGCGGCCACTTCCACACATTCGCCCTGGTCACCGGAGTGACTGCTCCTGACCCACACTCGCCCCGAAGACTCCCTGCCGACCACACCGAACTCCTTCGTCCCACAAGTCAGCGCACCGGCCCGGCGTCCTCACCGTGACGTCCCCAAGCGCCGCGTCCAGCCACCGCCCGGGCGTACCCGAGGCTGCGGAGGCTCGGCCACACCAGGTTCGTCTCCCCGCCACGAATCACCCAATGCCGCTCGCCGGCGCTTTCAGTGTTCGTACTGCCGTTCCCTCCAGTCTTCCCAGCTTCCGGGCCGGGAAAGAGCACAGAAACCGCCGATTCGGCCGGCTGACGACATTTCAGCGGTGTGGGCCTCAGCACAGCACAGCGCCGCAGGTCAACGGCAAGTTGACGGGTCTTCCAACCCCGTGGTGGACTGCCGGGGCCAGTACGGCGGCAGGAGAGGAAGCCGGTGTGAATCCGGCGCGGTCCCGCCACTGTCACCGGGGTGCCGAGCCCCGGGAGCCAGGAACTCTCGCCGCCGGTCTCGTCGAACCAGGGCGCGGACACCCTGAGTGAGGACATAACGCCATGAGCGGCTGCCCGTTGAGGCTCCCGAACAGTACGAGGCTCCGTAGCGGTACGAGGCTCCGTACACCCGGTACGCGACGCGGTACGCGCGACCTTCCCGCCGTAGCGATCGGCTGAAGTCATGCGTGCCGATCGCGTTTTCGCGTACGGCGCCGCCGCCGGACTTCTCGGTGACCTTCTCCTGGGCGACCCCCGCCGCGGGCATCCGGTCGCCGCGTTCGGGCGGGCCGCGGGCGCCGTGGAGCGGGTGCTGTGGCGGGACCACCGCGGGTGGGGCGCGCTGCACACCGCCGTGTGCGCCGGTGGGGTCGTGGCGCTCGGGGCCGTCGCCGCTGCCGTCGTACGTCCGTCCCGTACCGCTTCCGTCGCGCTGACCGCCGCCGCCACCTGGGCGGTTGTCGGGGGGACTTCGCTCGGGCGAGAGGCTCGGGCCATTGGGCAGGCACTGGAAGCCGGAGACGTCGAAGGCGCCCGGGCGCGGCTGCCGCACCTGTGCGGGCGGGACCCGCAGGCGCTCGACGCCGACGGGATCGCCCGGGCCGTCGTGGAGTCCGTCGCCGAGAACACGTCGGACGCGGTGGTGGGGGCCCTGGTGTGGGGGGCCGTGGGCGGAGTGCCCGGGCTTCTCGGGTTCCGGGCCGTCAACACCCTGGACGCCATGGTCGGGCACAAGTCGGCCCGCTACAGGCGGTACGGGTGGGCCTCCGCCCGGCTCGACGACGTGGCCGGGTGGCCGGGGGCCCGGCTGACCGCCGCGCTCGCCGCCGTGGCCGGAAGCCAGCCACGCGGGGCCGTACGTGCCTGGCGTGCCGACGCCGCCGCGCACCCGAGCCCCAACGCCGGGCCCGTGGAGGCCTCGTACGCCGGGGCGCTCGGCGTGCGGCTGGGCGGGACGCTCTCGTACGGGGGGCGTGTCGAGCACCGGCCGGTACTCAACGGCGAGGGGCGCGCCGTGGCCGTGGGGGACATCGAGCGGACCGTACGGCTCTCACGGCGCGTGGGGTGGCTCGCGCTCGGCGTGTGCGCCGGGGCGCGACCGCTCAACCGCACCGCCGCGCGACTGCTCAGGACGCCACTGCTCAGGACGCGACTGCTCAGGAGAGGACGGACGTCATGAGCGGCGGACTGCTCGTCGCAGGCACCACCTCCGACGCCGGGAAGAGCGTCGTCACCGCCGGGATCTGCCGGTGGCTGGTGCGGCAGGGGGTCAAGGTCGCGCCCTTCAAGGCGCAGAACATGTCCCTCAATTCGTTCGTGACACGCGAGGGCGCCGAGATCGGTCGGGCGCAGGCCATGCAGGCCCAGGCGTGCCGTGTCGAACCGACCGCGCTGATGAACCCCGTGCTGCTCAAGCCGGGAAGCGACCGGACCAGTCAGGTCGTACTCATGGGCAAGCCGGTGGGGGAACTCAGTGCGCGCGGCTACCACGGCGGGCGCCAGGAGAAGCTCCTCGGAACCGTGCTGGAGTGCCTCGCCGAGTTGCGGGGCACGTATGACGCGGTGATCTGTGAGGGGGCCGGCAGTCCTGCCGAGATCAATCTGCGGCGGACCGACATCGTCAACATGGGCATCGCCCGGAACGCCCGGCTTCCTGTGCTCGTGGTGGGTGACATCGATCGCGGGGGCGTCTTCGCCTCGTTCTTCGGCACGGTCGCCCTGCTGTCGCCCGAGGACCAGGAACTCGTCGCCGGGTTCCTCGTCAACAAGTTCCGGGGGGACGTTTCCCTGCTGGAGCCGGGGCTCCACATGCTGCACGGCCTCACCGGACGGCGTACGTACGGCGTCCTCCCCTTCCGGCACGGGCTCGGCATCGACGAAGAGGACGGGCTCCGGGTCTCTTTGCGGGGGACCGTGCGGGAGTCCGTCGTCGCTCCGCCCGTCGGCGAGGACGTACTGCGCGTCGCCGTCTGCGCCATCCCCCTCATGTCCAACTTCACCGACGTCGACGCGCTGGCCGCCGAACCGGGCGTCGTGGTGCGGTTCGTGGACCGGCCGGAGGAACTGGCCGACGCGGACCTCGCCGTCGTCCCCGGCACCCGGGGGACGGTGAAGGCGTTGGAGTGGCTGCGCGAGCGCGGGCTCGCCGACGCTCTGGAGCGGCGTGCCGCCGAGGGGCGGCCCGTGCTGGGCATCTGCGGCGGCTACCAGATCCTCGGCGAGCACATCGAGGACGAGGTCGAGTCGCGGGCAGGTCATGTCGACGGGCTCGGCGTCCTCCCCGTACGGGTGCGGTTCGCGCGGGAGAAGACGCTCACGCGACCCGTCGGCGAGGCGCTCGGCGAGCACGTCGAGGGGTACGAGATCCACCACGGGGTCGCCGAAGTCGCAGGCGGGGACACGTTCATCTCTGATGACGATGGACACAGCCTGGACGGCTGCCGGGTCGGTGCGGTCTGGGGGACGCACTGGCACGGCTCGCTGGAGTCGGACGGCTTCCGGCGGGCCTTTCTGCGCGAGGTGGCCGCCGCCGCGGGGCGCCGCTTCGTACCGGCCGCCGACACGTCGTTCGCCGCGCTGCGCGAGGAGCAGCTCGACCGGCTCGGCGACCTGATCGAGGAACACGCGAACACGGACGCGCTCTGGCGGCTCATCGAGTCGGGCGTGCCGTCAGGACTGCCTTTCATTCCACCGGGAGCGCCCGCATGAGCACAGTGTTGTTGTTGTCGACCGCCGACACGGATCTGCTGGCGGCCAGGGCCTCCGAGGCGGCGTACCGGATCGGCAATCCGACCCGCGTCGATGTCGCCGAGGAACTGCCGGGGCTGATCGAGGGCGCGGACATCGCCGTCGTACGACTCCTCGGCGGCAAACGGGCCTGGGAGGACGGGCTGGCCGCGCTCAAGGCCTCCGGCATCCCGACCGTGCTGCTCGGCGGCGAGGCCGTGCCGGACGCGGAGTTGATGGCCGAGTCGTCCGTGCCCGCCGGGGTCGTGGCGGAGGCGCTGCGGTACCTCGTCGAGGGCGGACCGGCCAACCTCACCGAGCTGGCCCGGTTCCTGTCCGACACCGTGCTGCTCACGGGCGAGGGTTTCGTCGAGCCGCAGAAGATGCCGGAGTACGGGGTGCACGGTGAGCGTGCCTTCGTCGAAGGCCGGCCGACCGTGGGCGTGCTCTTCTACCGCGCCCACGAGCTGAGCGGCAACACCGCCTTCGTGGACACCCTGTGCGACGCGATCGAGGCACGGGGCGCCAATGCCCTTCCGGTGTACTGCGGTTCGCTGCGGGGAGCGGACGCCGAGTTGTATCAGCTGCTGTCGAAGGCCGACGCCCTGGTCGCCACCGTCCTCGCCGCCGGCGGCACGCACGCCTCGCAGGCGTCGGCGGGCGGCGACGAGGAGGCCTGGGACATCGGGGCACTCGCCGATCTCGACATCCCTGTCCTGCAAGGACTGTGCCTCACATCCTCGCGGACCGCCTGGGACGAGTCGGACGCGGCCCTCTCCCCCATGGACGCGGCGATGCAGGTCGCCATCCCCGAGTTCGACGGGCGGCTGATCACCGTCCCCTTCTCCTTCAAGGAGCAGGGTCCGGACGACGTTCCGGTGTACGTCGCCGATCCGGAGCGTGCCGCACGGGTGGCCGGGATCGCCGTACGGCACGCCCGGTTGAAGCACAAGCCGAACGCGGAGAAGCGGCTCGCGCTCGTCTTCACCGCGTACCCGACGAAGCACTCGCGCGTCGGCAACGCGGTGGGCCTCGACACGCCCGCTTCGGCGGTGCGGGTGCTGGACGCGCTGCGGGACGCGGGCTACGGGGTCACCGAATACCCCTCCGGCGGCGACGAGTTGATCCACCGGCTCATCAACGCCGGCGGCCACGACGTCGAGTGGCTGACGGAGGAGCAGTTGGCCTCCGCGCCTGCGCGGGTGCCGCTCGCGGACTACCGGGCCTGGTTCGACAAGCTCGACAGCGGCTTGCGGGACGCGATGCTTCAGGCGTGGGGAGAGCCGCCGGGCTCGTTGTACGTCGACGGGGAGGACATCGTCCTGGCGTCCCTCCAGTTCGGGAACGTCGTGGTCATGATCCAGCCGCCGCGCGGATTCGGCGAGAACCCGATCGCGATCTACCACGACCCGGACATGCCGCCGTCGCACCACTACATGGCGGCCTACAGGTGGCTGGAAAACTCGTTCGGCGCGGACGCCGTCGTCCACATGGGCAAGCACGGCACGATGGAGTGGCTGCCGGGCAAGGGGCTGGGGCTCAGCGGCGATTGCGCGCCGGACGCCGTCCTCGGTGACCTGCCGCTGATCTATCCCTTCATCGTCAACGACCCCGGCGAGGGCACCCAGGCCAAGCGGCGCGGGCACGCCACGGTGGTCGACCACCTCGTACCGCCGATGGCTCGCGCCGACACGTACGGTGACCTGGCGAAGCTGGAACAGCTGCTGGATGAGTACGCGTTGGTGTCCGACCTGGACCCGACCAAGGCACCGGCCGTGCGGGCGCAGATCTGGACGCTGGTGAAGGCCGCCGAACTCCACCACGACCTGCACGTCGACGATCAGCCGGACGACGACGAGTTCGACGAGTTCGTCATGCACATCGACGGCTATCTGTGCGAGATCAAGGACGTGCAGATCCGGGACGGCCTGCACATCCTGGGCGGCGGGCCGGTGGGCGAACCGCGCGTGAACCTCGTACTGGCCGTCCTGCGGGCCTCGCAGGTATGGGGCGGGCAGGCGAACGCGCTGCCGGGGCTCCGCGCCTCGCTCGCGGCTCATTTCGGGCTGGTGGAGAAGGAGTTGCTGGCCGAGCCTGGGGCACCGGTGAAGGTGCCGGTGGAGCTGACAGATTTGGTGGAGGGGCCGGCGCGAACGGCCTCCGACGCGATCGATCTGCTGGAGCAACTGTGCCGGCGGATCGCGGAGGGGATGGAAGAGCGCGGCTGGGCGGTGGCCGAGGGTCCGTCGCTCGTGCGGGAGGTGCTCGGGGTCGAACTCCCCGAGGCCGTCGCTGTGGTGGAGTTCGCCTGCACGGAGGTCGTGCCCCGGCTCGCCCGTACGACGGACGAGATCGGGCACATTCTGCGGGCGCTGGACGGCGGTTACGTCCCCGCCGGGCCGTCGGGTTCGCCGACGCGCGGGCTCGTCAACGTCCTGCCGACCGGCCGGAACTTCTACTCCGTCGACCCCAAGGCCATTCCGTCCCGGCTGAGCTGGGAGGTCGGGCAGTCGCTCGCGGACTCGCTGGTCGCGCGGTATCTGCAGGACACGGGCGGGTATCCGAAGTCGGTCGGGCTGACGGTGTGGGGTACGTCCGCCATGCGCACCCAAGGTGACGACATCGCCGAGATCCTCGCGCTGCTGGGCTGCCGGCCGGTGTGGGACGACGCCTCGCGCCGGGTGACCGGGTTCGAGGTGATCCCGGTGGAGGAGCTGGGGCGGCCTCGCATCGATGTGACCGTGCGTATCTCCGGGTTCTTCCGGGATGCGTTCCCGCATGTGGTGGGGCTGATCGACGATGCGGTGCGGGCGGTGGCCGAGCTGGACGAACCGGCCGAGTCCAACTTCGTACGGGCGCATGTGGACGAGGACGCCGCCGAGCATGGGGACCGGCGGCGGGCTACGGCCCGGATCTTCGGGTCCAAGCCGGGGGCTTATGGGGCCGGGTTGCTGCCGCTGATCGATGCGCGGAACTGGAGGTCGGATGCCGACTTGGCCGAGGTGTACGCCGTGTGGGGTGGTTACGCGTACGGGCGGGGGCTTGATGGGCGGGGGGCTCGGGGGGACATGGAGACGGCGTTTCGGCGGATCGCCGTGGCCGCGAAGAACGTCGACACGCGCGAACACGATATTCACGACGCCGACGACTACTTCCAGTATCACGGCGGGATGGTCGCCATGGTCCGGCACCTGACGGGGGCCAACCCTGAGGCGTATGTGGGTGATTCGGCCGTTCCTGACCAGGTGAAGACCCGGACGCTCGGTGAGGAGACGCACAGGGTCTTCCGCGCGCGGGTGGTCAATCCCCGCTGGATGGCGGCCATGCGGCGCCACGGCTACAAGGGCGCCTTCGAGATGGCGGCGACCGTCGACTACCTCTTCGGGTACGACGCCACGGCCGGGGTCGTGGACGACTGGATGTACGAGAAGTTGGCGAGCGAGTACGTGTTCTCGCCTGAGAACCAGGACTTCATGCGGAAGTCCAATCCGTGGGCGCTGAGGGGCATTACCGAGCGTCTGCTGGAGGCTGCCGACCGAGGGCTGTGGGCGGAGCCGGACCAGGAAACCCTGGACCGGCTCCGGGCGACCTACCTCGAACTTGAGGGAGACCTGGAGGGAGACCAATGATCTCCCTGGGAACCCCCGCGTCGGCGGGGACAACCGAGAAGGTGTCTCGGTACGCCATGCAGCGCGTGGAACACCCCCGCGTAGGCGGAGACCAGATTTTGACCTTGGCATGCCTGCAGCCGGAACTCGATCCGCTCTGTTATGCGTCACCCGAAGGAGTGATCACCACGTGAGCACGCCCTACCCGTTCTCTGCTGTCGTCGGACAGGACGACCTGCGTTTGGCACTGCTCCTCAACGCAGTGAGCCCCGCAGTGGGCGGTGTGCTCGTACGCGGAGAAAAGGGGACCGCGAAGTCCACTGCTGTACGGGCGCTTTCGTCATTGCTGCCGGAGGTACACGTCGTCACAGGGTGCAGGTTCTCCTGTGACCCGGCGAAGCCGGATTCCGCCTGCCCGGACGGGCTGCACGAGTCGGCTGTTGGTGTGACCCGCGCGGCGCGCATCGTCGAGTTGCCTGTCGGCGCTTCCGAGGACCGGCTCGTAGGCGCCCTCGACATCGAACGTGCGCTGGCCGAAGGTGTGAAGGCCTTCGAGCCGGGCCTCTTGGCGCAGGCACACAGAGGGATCCTGTACGTCGACGAGGTGAACCTGCTGCACGACCACTTGGTCGACCTGCTGCTGGACGCGGCGGCGATGGGTGCCTCATACGTGGAGCGCGAAGGCGTTTCCGTACAGCATGCGTCGAAGTTTCTGCTCGTCGGGACCATGAATCCCGAGGAAGGCGAGTTGCGACCCCAGTTGTTGGACCGTTTCGGGCTGACCGTCGAGGTCGCCGCCTCGCGGGAGCCCGAGCAGCGGGTGGAGGTCGTGCGGCGGCGGCTCGCGTACGACGACGACCCCGCCGGGTTCGCTGCGCGGTGGGCCGACGAGGAGGCCGCCGTGCGGCAACGGATCGTCGCTGCACGGAAGTTGTTGCCGTCGGTGCGGCTGGGTGATGGGGCACTCAGGCAGATCGCGGCCACCTGCGCGGCTTTTGAGGTCGACGGGATGCGGGCCGACATCGTCATGGCTCGTACCGCCACCGCGTTGGCCGCGTGGGCCGGGCGGACCGATGTGCTCGCCGAGGATGTGCGGCAGGCTGCCTTGCTGGCGTTGCCGCATCGGCGGCGAAGGAATCCGTTTGATGCGCCCGGGCTTGACGAAGACAAGCTCGACGAGACGTTGGAGCAGTTCTCCGGGGAAGACCCCCACGACGAGGATCCCGATCCGGACGGGCCCGGCGATGGAGGCGGTGAGCAGCCGTCGCCGGACGACGGCGGGCCGCAGGGGAGTGACACCGCCGCGCGTCCCGAGGCCGGTGAGGGCGGCGAACCGCAGGCCTCCGGTGCCGGGGAGCAGTCCCCCGCACGCGCCTCCGAGCCCTTCCGTACCAAGGTGCTGAGCGTGCCCGGTATCGGCACGGGCGCCGCCGGGCGGCGTTCGCGGGCGCGGACCGAGCATGGGCGTACGACGGGTGCGCGGCGGCCTCAAGGGGCGCTGACCAAGCTGCACTTGGCGGCGACCGTGCAAGCGGCGGCCCCGCATCAGCGGGCGCGGGGACGGTCCGGGCGGGGGTTGATCGTGCGTCGGGACGACCTTCGGCAGGCGACCAGGGAAGGGCGCGAGGGGAATCTCGTGCTGTTCGTGGTCGATGCCTCGGGCTCCATGGCGGCCCGGCAGCGGATGAGCGCGGTCAAGGGAGCCGTGCTGTCTCTGCTCCTTGACGCTTATCAACGGCGGGACAAGGTGGGGCTGGTGACCTTCCGGGGATCGACAGCTGATGTCGCGCTGCCGCCGACCTCGTCGGTCGACGCGGCGGCGATTCGGCTGGAGTCGCTGCCGACCGGTGGGCGGACGCCCCTCGCGGCCGGGCTGTTGAAGGCCCATGACGTGCTGCGGGTGGAGCGGCTGCGGGATCCGGCTCGGCGGGCGCTTGTCGTGGTCGTGACCGACGGGCGGGCCACCGGTGGGCCCGAGCCCGTCGCCCTCGCGGGGCGGGCCGCTCGGCTGTTCGCCGCCGAGGGGGTCGCCTCCGTGGTCGTGGACTGCGAGTCCGGGCCCGTGCGGCTGGGGCTCGCCGGGCAGCTCGCGGGTGAGCTCGGTGGTACGGCGGTGACGCTGGACGAGTTGCGGGCGGACTCGATCGCCGGGCTGGTCAGGGAAGTTCAGGGCGACAGGAGGGCCGCGTAATGCCTCAGGGGCAGCCGAGTGTGGTGCCGGACGACGGGCTGACGACTCGTCAGCGGCGTAACCGGCCACTGGTCGTTGTGCATACGGGGGTGGGGAAGGGCAAGTCCACCGCCGCGTTCGGGCTCGCGCTGCGGGCCTGGAATCAGGGGTGGCCCATCGGGGTCTTCCAGTTCGTCAAGTCGGCGAAGTGGAAGGTCGGCGAGGAGCGGGCGCTGCGCGTGCTCGGGGACTCCGGTGAGGGGGGTTCCGTCGCCTGGCACAAGATGGGCGAGGGCTGGTCCTGGGTTCAGCGGGATTCCCAGATGGACAACGAGGAGAAGGCCCGGGAGGGCTGGGAGCAGGTCAAGCGGGATCTGGCGGCCGAGACGTACAAGCTGTACGTGCTCGACGAGTTCGCGTACCCCATGCACTGGGGATGGGTCGACACCGACGAGGTCGTCGACGTGCTGCGGAACCGGCCGGGGGCCCAGCATGTGGTGATCACCGGGCGGAACGCGCCCGAGAAGCTCGTCGGTTTCGCCGACCTCGTGACCGACATGTCCAAGGTCAAGCATCCGATGGACGTCGGGCAGAAGGGGCAGCGGGGCATCGAGTGGTGAGGTCGTCGTGATGTCTTCGTCCGTTCCCCGGCTGGTCATCGCCGCGCCTTCCTCGGGCAGCGGCAAGACCACCGTTGCCACGGGGCTGATGGCCGCGTTCGCCGCGCGGGGGCTCGTCGTGTCTCCGCACAAGGTCGGGCCGGACTACATCGATCCCGGGTATCACGCGTTGGCCACGGGGCGGCCGGGGCGGAACCTGGACGCGTTCCTGTGCGGTGCGGAGCTTGTCGCTCCGCTGTTCGCGCACGGGGCGGCGGGGTGTGACGTCGCGGTGGTCGAGGGTGTAATGGGGCTGTACGACGGGGCGAGCGGCGAGGGTGAGCTGGCGTCGACGGCGCAGGTCGCGAAGTTGCTGCGTGCGCCGGTCGTGCTGGTCGTGGATGCCTCGTCGCAGGCGCGGTCGGTGGCGGCGCTGGTGCACGGGTTCGTGTCGTGGGATCCGGAGGTGCGGGTCGGGGGCGTGATTCTCAACAAGGTCGCGTCGGACCGGCACGAGGAGTTGTTGCGGGAGGCGTTGGAGTCGGTCGGGGTGCCGGTGCTGGGTGTGCTGCGGCGGGTGGCTCGGGTGGACACGCCGTCGCGGCATCTGGGGCTGGTGCCGGTTGCCGAGCGGCGGGTGGAGGCGGTGGAGGCCGTCCGCGCCATGGCCGGGCAGGTGGCCGGAGGGTGCGATCTGGAGGCGTTGCTGGGGCTGGCGCGGAGCGCGGGTGGGTTGTCGGGTGCGGCTTGGGATGCGGCTGAGGTCCTGGCTGGTTCGCCCCCTCCGCCCCTTCCCGTTCCCGACCCTGGGGGCTGCCGCCCCCAGACCCCCGCTGTCGGCCTCACGGCCTCGTCCTCAAGCGCCGGACGGGCTGGAGGCGGCTGGGCGACATGGGAAAGTGGCGGCCCGGTGGGGGGTGGGGATCGGCCTGGACGGCCTCGTCCTCAAACGCCGGACGGGCTGGATGTGGCTCGGCACGCCTCGAAGGCACCGAACCGGCCGGATGATGCCGCCCCGGCCCCGAAGGCGCCTGTGATCGCCGTCGCGGGCGGTCCCGCCTTCACCTTCTCCTACGCCGAGCATGCCGAATTGCTTGCCGCCGCCGGAGCGGAGGTCGTGGTCTTCGATCCCCTCCGTGACGAGCAACTGCCCGAAGGGACGGGTGGGTTGGTCATCGGTGGTGGTTTCCCGGAGGTGTACGCGCCGGAGTTGTCCGCGAACGAGCCGCTGCGCAAGGCGGTGGCCGAGTTGGTGGGGTCGGGGGCGCCCGTCGCGGCCGAGTGCGCGGGGCTGCTGTACCTCTGCCGTGAGCTCGACGGGCAGCCCATGTGCGGGGTGATCGGGGCGAGCGCGCGTATGACGGAACGGCTGACCCTCGGCTACCGGGACGCGGTGGCCGTGTCCGACAGTGTGCTGGCCGTGTCGGGCACCCGGCTGCGGGGGCACGAGTTCCACCGCACCGTACTGGAACCGGGCGCGGGCGAACGGCCGGCCTGGGGGCTGCACCGGCCGGGGCGCCGGGTGGAGGGGTTCGTCCAGGGGGGTGTGCACGCCAGCTATCTGCACACGCACTGGGCGGCGTCGCCTGACGTGGCCCGCCGCTTCGTCGAGTACGCCGCCAAGGACACCGGGCGCACCGAGCGCACCGTCAGGAGCATGAGATGAGCACCGCGCCGCTGGGCGGCGGGCCCGACGACGGGCAACCCGCGCCGAACGGTCCGCGCCCCAAAGGGGCGCGGGGCCGTGACATCAGCGGCTCCACCGCGGGGCGCGACCAGCCACCACGGACCCGCAGGCGATGCACCGGACATCCCGAACCGACGCCGTACGCGGCGACCTGGTCGGGTTGGGCCCCGCTCCGGGCCGACGCGGAGCGGCCGTATCTCATCGCCGTGCCGGAAGGAAGGCACGGCAAGGTCACCTTCGGACGAGGAGTCTCCCCATCATGACGACCACGCAGCGCCTCATCGGGGTCGGAGTCGGGCCGGGCGACCCGGAGTTGGTGACGGTCAAGGGCGTCAACGCTCTGCGGGCCGCCGATGTCGTCGTCGTACCGGTAATGGACACTGGGGAACGGGGGCGCGCCGAAGCCACCGTCCTGCACTACGTGCCCGAGGACAAGGTCGTACGGGTCGTGTTCGCGTTGAACGAGCGGACGGACCGTGCGCGGCGCGAGGCCGCCTGGGACGCGGCCGGGGAGCGGGTGACCGAGTTGCTGAAGGAGCACTCCACCGTGGCGTTCGCGACCATCGGTGATCCCAACGTGTACTCCACGTTCACGTATCTCGCGCAGACCATCGGGGAGTTGCTGCCGGGGACGGTCGTCGAGACCGTGCCGGGCATCACCGCGATGCAGGATCTCGCCGCGCGTTCCGGTGCCGTGCTGACCGAGGGGACCGAGCCGCTCACCCTCGTGCCGGTCACCGCCGGGGCGGCCGTGCTGCGGGAGGCCCTGCGGGGGCCCGGGACGGTGGTGGCGTACAAGTTCGGGCGGCAGGCGAAGGAGGTCGCCGAGGCGCTGCACGAGACGGGGCGGCTGGACGACGCCGTATGGGGGTCCGCGCTCGGGCTGGCCGGCGAGTCGATCCGGTCGGCCGGTGAACTCGGCGGTGAGCCGCTGCCGTATCTGTCCACGCTCATCGCGCCCGCCCGGCGCGACGGCGGACGCGGCGGCAAGCTGTGACCCCCGGGGTGGCCCCTGAGGTGACTCCCGAGCGGCCGGGCGGGTCACTCGGCGATGCCCACCACCAGCCAGATGAAGGCCGCGCCCGCGACCGTGCACAGCAGGGTCGGCCGGGCGGGGTGCTCGTGGTGGGCCTCGGGGAGGATCTCGGCGGCGGCCAGGTAAAGGAGTGCGCCGCCGAAGAAGCCGAGGTAGCCGCCGAGCAGGTCCTCCGGGATCGTGAAGAGGAGCGTGGAGGCCGCGCCCAGGACCGGGGCCGCCGCGTCGGCGAGCAGCATGGCGATCGCCCGGCGGCGGGCGTTGCCGTACAGGCTCGTGATCGTGTACG
Organism: Streptomyces sp. NPDC002845; assembly: GCF_053591955.1. Classification (NCBI taxonomy): domain Bacteria; kingdom Bacillati; phylum Actinomycetota; class Actinomycetes; order Kitasatosporales; family Streptomycetaceae; genus Streptomyces; species Streptomyces sp. NPDC002845. Next base: position 43,928 of record NZ_JBSFUU010000008.1, read on the forward strand.
TGTTGAAGCCGTCCGCGAAGTCGTGGGCGATCACCGCGAGCGCGACCGCCGCGCCCATGCCGCCGCCGATCTGGAAGGCCGCGCCGAGCGCCACACCGTCCATGGCGCTGTGGCCGACCATCGCCGCGGCGGCCGTCAGGCCCACTTCGGGCGTGCGGCCGACGCGCCCCGGTGGCGGAGCCGGACCCCGGGGTCGCCCAGCGGGCTCCTCGGCGCCATGGGGGGCCTGCCGCGCCGCCAGCAGCCGTTCCACCACATGGGCCAGCAGGAACCCGGCGACGAACAGCAGCAGCGCGGCCGGTACGCCGAAGACCTCACCGTCGGCCGCGTCCAGCGCCTCCGGCAGCAGGTCCAGGCCGACCACGCCCAGCATCAGGCCGCCGGCCAGGCCCAGCACCAGGTGACGGCGGTCCGTCACGCGCCCGGCCGTCCAGCCGCCGACCAGCGTCATCAGGAACGCGCCGAGCGCGACGAGGACCGCCATGGGACCTTGCTATCCGATCGGGCCGTCGTCCCGCGTGACCGGGCGCCCGTGTCCTGCCGAGCGAACGTCCCGGCCCCGCACCAGCAGTAACCCCGTATGCCTGTATGCCTGTATGAGAGGACCAGCCCCCGTGGCTCCCACTGCCCCCATGGCCGACGCCCCCGCCGGCAAGGTGACCTTCGTCGGTGCCGGCCCCGGCGCCGCCGACCTGCTGACGTTCCGTGCCGCGCGCGCGATCGCCGAGGCCGACGTCGTGATCTGGGCGGCCAGCCTGGTCCAGGCGGAGGTCCTCGACCACGCGCGCGAGGGTGCGGAGATCCTCGACTCGGCGGCCATGTCCCTGGAGGACGTCGTCGCCGTCTACGAACGGGCCGCGGCGGAAGGGCTGAAGGTGGCCCGTATCCACTCCGGCGACCCCGCGCTCTGGGGCGGTACGCAGGAGCAGCTCGACCGGTGCGCCGGGATCGGCATCGAGACCGAGATCGTTCCGGGTGTCTCCTCCTTCTCCGCCGTCGCCGCGCTCGCTCAGCGCGAGCTGACCATCCCCGAGGTCGCGCAGTCCGTGATCCTCACCCGGCTCGGCGGCGGCAAGACGCCGATGCCGCCCGGTGAGGAGGTACGGGAGTTCGCGCGGCACGGCACGACCATGGCGGTGTTCCTGTCGGCCGCGCGCAGCGGTCAGCTCGTACGGGAACTGCTGGAGGGCGGCTATCCGACATCGACGCCCGTCGTGATCGCGTACCAGGCGACCTGGCCGGAGGAACTCGTCGTGAAGTGCACGATCGAGACCCTGGAGGAGACGGTCAAGGAGCACAAGCTGTGGAAGCACACGCTGTTCCTGGTCGGCCCGGCCCTCGACGCGCACGGCACCCGCTCGCACCTGTACCACCCCGGCCACTTCCACGGTTACCGGAAAGCCGACCCGCAGGCCCGCAGGGCCCTCCGTGAGGCCGCTCGTGAGGCCGCTCGTGAGGCACGGGAGCGGGGTGCGACGCCGTGATCACCGTCATCGGTACGGGAACGGGGGCGCCCCTCACCCCGGACGCCGAGGCCGCACTCGGCGAGGCCGCACTCGTCGTGGGCGCGCGGCGGCATCTGGACGCGGCGCGGCTGCCGGACACGGCCGAGCGCATCGTTCTGGGGCCGTTGGCGCCCGCCCTCGACGCCATCGAGAAGATCGAGAAGTACGTCCCGGAGCGGCGGGTCGTCGTCCTCGCCTCCGGCGACCCCGGGTTCTTCGGGATCGTCCGGGCGCTGGCGGAGCGGTTCGGGGCGGGACGGCTGGACGTGCGGCCGGGCGTGTCGTCCGTCGCCACCGCGTTCGCCCGGCTCGGGCTGCCCTGGGACGACGCGGTCGTGGTCAGCGCGCACGGGCGTGACCTGCGCACCGCGCTCAACGTGTGCCGGTCCCACCCGAAGGTGGCCGTGCTGACCGGTCCCGGCTCCGGGCCCGCCGAACTGGGCGCGGGGCTCCGGTCGAGCGGGCGGATTCTGGTCGTGGCGTCCGCGCTGGGCGATCCCGGGCGCGAGCGGGTGGAGCGCGTGACGCCGGCGGAGGCCGCGGCGCGGGACTGGGATACGGCGGTGAGTATCGTGCTGTGCCTGGCGGAGGAGCACCTGGTCGCTCCCGTGCGTACCGTCGCCGGGGTCCGCCCTTCGCCTGCCCAATGGGCCCTGGACGAGGGCGAGTTCGCGTACCGTGACTCGATGATCACCAAGTTCGAGGTACGGGCGCTGGCGCTGGCCCGGCTCGGGCCGCGCCTCGGCGATCTGGTGTGGGACGTGGGCGCGGGGTCCGGCTCCGTCGCCGTGGAGTGCGCGCGGCTGGGGGCCGCCGTCACCGCCGTCGAGAAGACGCGGGACGGGGCGGAACGCGTCCGCGCAAACGCCGCCGCGCACGGCGTCGACGTCCGGGTCGTGCACGGCGCCGCCCCGGCCGCCCTGTCGGAACTCGACGATCCCGACGCCGTGTTCATCGGCGGCGGAGGCCGTGAACTGCCCGCCATCGTCACCGCCTGCGCCCGGCGCGCCCGGCGGGCGGTGGTGGTCGCCATGGCCGCGCTCGACCGGGTCCCGGCGGCCCGGGAGGCACTCATGGCGGCCGGGCTGACCTGCGACGGCGTACTGCTCCAGGCGTCCCGGCTCGCGCCATTGCCGGGGGACGTGACCCGGCTGGCGGCCACCAATCCCGTTTTCCTGCTGTGGGGCGTCGTCCGGCCTCCGGAAGCCTTGGCAGAACCCGATGAAGACCCCACTACAGACCCCACTACAGACCCCATTGAAGGAGTGACCCAGTGATCGGCCTGATCTCCGCGACGGCGGCGGGCGCGGCGGCCTGCGAGCGGCTCGCCGCCGCTTGGCCCGCGCGCACCCGCGTGTACGACGGTGCCGTAGGGGACGCCGTACGGCGGGCGTTCGGGGAGTGCGACCAGCTGGTGTGCTTCCTCGCGACGGGCGCGGTCGTACGGCTTGTCGCCCCCCTGTTGGACGACAAGGCCTCCGACCCGGGCATCGTGTGCGTCGACGAGGGCGGGCGGTTCGCCGTCGCGCTCGTGGGCGGGCACGGGGGTGGGGCGAACGAACTCGCCCGTGAGGTGGGCGAGTTGCTCGGGGCGCAGCCCGTGGTGACCACGGCGACGGATGCCGTGGGGGTGCCGGGCCTCGACACGCTCGGGTTCCCCGTGGAGGGGGATGTCGCCGGGGTGACTCGGGCGCTGCTGGACGGCGAACCGGTCGTGCTGGAGGCGGAGTCGGCGTGGCCGCTGCCGCCGTTGCCGGTCGCGGAGCAGGGGGCGTGCACGATTCGTGTGACTGATCGGGAGGTTGAGCCCGCCGAGCGGTCCGAGCGTGAGGTCGTCCTGCGCCCGCCCTCCCTCGTCGTCGGGGTCGGTGCCTCCAAGGGCGCGCCCGTGGAGGAGGTGCTCGGCCTCGTCGAGAGCGCCCTTGGGGAGGCGGGTCTGTCGGTTCGCAGCATCGCCGAGTTCGCCACGGTCGACGCCAAGGCCGACGAGCCCGGCATCGTCGGGGCGGCGGAGCGGCTCGGGGTGCCCGTGGTGACGTACGCGGCCGAGGAGTTGGCGACGGTGGAGGTGCCGAACCCCTCCGGCGCGCCGCTCGCCGCCGTGGGCACGCCGTCGGTCGCGGAGGCGGCGGCCCTCGTCCGCGGGGGTGAACTCCTCGTCCCCAAGCGGAAGTCGGAGCGCGCGGACGGGCAGCCGGCGATGGCCACGTGTGCCGTCGTACGGCGTCCGGCGCGCGGGCGGCTCGCCGTCGTGGGGCTCGGTCCCGGCGCCCGCGACCTGCTGACCCCGCGCGCCACGGCGGAACTCCGGCGCGCCTCCGTCCTCGTGGGGCTGGACCAGTACGTCGACCAGATCCGCGATCTGCTCCGCCCAGGCACCCTGGTCCTGGAGTCCGGGCTCGGGGCCGAGGAGGAGCGGGCGCGTACGGCGGTGGCCGAGGCCCGGAAGGGGCGGGCCGTGGCGCTGATCGGGAGCGGGGACGCGGGGGTGTACGCGATGGCGTCGCCCGCGCTGGCCGAGGCGTCCGACGACATCGACGTGGTCGGGGTGCCCGGCGTGACGGCGGCGCTGGCCGCGGGCGCCGTTCTGGGGGCGCCGCTGGGCCACGACCACGTGTCCATCAGCCTCTCCGACCTGCACACTCCCTGGGAGGTCATCGAGCGGCGGGTGCGGGCGGCGGCGGAGGCCGACATCGTGGTGACGTTCTACAACCCGCGCAGCCGGGGCCGCGACTGGCAGCTGCCCAAGGCGCTCGCGATCCTCGCCGGGCACCGGGAGCCGACGACGCCGGTCGGAGTCGTACGCAATGCCTCACGGCCGGACGAGTCCAGCCGGGTGACGACGCTGAGCGCTCTGGACCCGGCGACGGTCGACATGATGACGGTCGTGACAGTGGGCAACACGGCGACCCGGCAGGTCGCGGGGCGCATGGTGACGCCCCGCGGTTACCGCTGGCAGGTGGAACCCAATTGAACCCTCCTCCTCGCGAACGAGAAGGATTCCTGGCTCACGCCGCTCGGTCGCTCAGCAAACGATCAAGTCTTCCGCGATCAACGCCAGCCGGGTTGGAACCAGCCCGGTTTTCCCAAAGATTGGAGGCTGCTGTGCTGGCTTGGTTCTCGCTCAGCACGCCCCGACCGTACCACCGGGAGGCTCGGTGAACCGCGTGATTCATCCGATCGAGCAGGAGTCCTTCCGGCGGCTGCGTGCCCGCCTGGACACCTCGCACTTTGCGCCGCTGACCCGGGCGGTGGTGGAGCGGGTCATCCACTCCGCCGCCGACCTGGAGTACGCGGACGATCTCGTCATGGACGAGGGCGACCTCGTGACGGCGCATGCGGCGCTGCACGCCGGGGCGCCCGTCGTCGTGGACGTGGAGATGGTCGCGGCTGGCATCACCCGCCGTCAGACCGTCTGCAGGCTGAAGGACGCCAGGTCGGGGCCGGGGCTGACGCGTTCGGCCCATGCGATCCGCCTGGCGTACGAGGAGGTCGGGCCCGGCGCCCTGTGGGTGATCGGCTGTGCGCCGACCGCCCTGGAGGAGCTGCTGACCCTGGACGCCTCCCCGGCGCTCGTCATCGGTCTGCCCGTCGGTTTCGTCGGGGCAGCCGAGTCCAAGGCCGCGTTGCGCGAGAGCGGGCTGCCCGCCGTGAGCAACCTCTCCGAGAAGGGCGGCTCGGCGGTGGCGGCGGCGGCGCTGAACGCGTTGCTGTACTGCCCGGTGCGGTCGGGGGCATCTGGGGCGTCGCGGTCGTCTGTGTCACCTTTGGCGTCGGCGGGGTCGGCGGCGCCCGTATCCTCTGCATCTCCCGGATCACCTGCATCACTTGCGCCGCCGGCACCATCTACATCACCGGCACCCCTCGCAGAATCCGTATCCCCCGTAGCACCCGTCTCGAAGGAGAAATCGTGACCACCCCGTCCCCCGCCCTGCTCATCGCCGGCCACGGCACTCGGGACGACGCGGGCGCCGAGGCCTTCCGCGACTTCGTACGGGAGTTGGGGCGCCGGAACCCCGGCCTGCCCGTAACGGGCGGTTTCATCGAGTTGTCCCCGCCGCCGCTGGGCGAGGCCGTGACCGAGCTGGTCGAGCAGGGGGTACAACGCTTCGCCGCCGTACCGCTGATGCTGGTGTCCGCCGGGCACGCCAAGGGGGACATCCCGGCCGCGCTGGCCCGCGAGCAGGAGCGGCACCCCGGGATCTCGTACTCCTACGGGCGCCCGCTCGGCCCGCACCCGGCGCTGCTGAACGTGCTGGAGCGGCGGCTCGACGAGGCGCTCGGCGGTACGGGTGACACGGTCCGGACGCCCGCCGACCGGGCCGACGTGACCGTCCTGCTCGTCGGGCGCGGGTCCACCGACCCCGACGCCAACGCGGAGGTCCACAAGGCGGCTCGGCTGCTGTGGGAGGGGCGCGGGTACGCGGGCGTGGAGACGGCGTTCGTCTCGCTGGCGGCGCCGGACGTGCCGTCCGGGCTGGACCGCTGCGCGAAGCTGGGGGCGCGCCGGATCGTCGTCCTGCCGTACTTCCTCTTCACGGGAATCCTGCCGGACCGGGTGCGCCAGCAGACCGAGGGGTGGGCCGCCGCCCATCCGGAGATCGAGGTACGGTCGGCCGATGTCATCGGGCCGGAGCCGGAGCTGCTGGATCTGGTCATGGAACGGTACGAGGAGGCCGTCAAGGGCGACCTGCGCATGAACTGCGACTCCTGCGTCTACCGCATCGCGCTCCCCGGCTTCGAGGACAAGGTGGGGCTGCCGCAGCAGCCGCACTTCCACCCGGACGACGACGGTCACCACCATCACGGGCACCACGACGGACGTCACGGTCATGCGCACTCCCACCACTCACATGCGCACTGACGACGGCGGAAGAGACGAGCGCGGCGAGGGCGTGTCGTCGTACGAAGGCGTGTCGTCGTACGAGGGCCCGTCACACGCGGACGCGTCGCACGATCTGCGGCATCACGGTGACGCCGAGGTCCGGGACGACGGGTCCGCGCTCGTCGATCTCGCGGTCAACGTGCGGGCGGATACGCCGCCGGGCTGGCTGCGGGAGCGGATCGCCTCGTCGCTCGGGGGGCTCGCCGCGTACCCGGACGGGCGGGCCGCGCGGGCCGCGGTGGCGGCCCGGCACGGGGTGCCCGTGGAGCATGTGCTGCTGACGGCCGGTGCGGCGGAGGCCTTCGTGCTGCTCGCGCGTGCCCTGAAGGCCCGTCAGCCCGTCGTCGTACACCCGCAGTTCACCGAGCCGGAGGCGGCGTTGCGGGACGCGGGGCACACGGTGGGCCGGGTTCTGCTGCGGGTGGAGGACGGCTTTCGTCTGGACCCGGCTGCCGTCCCCGACGACGCGGACCTCGTCGTCATCGGCAACCCGACGAACCCGACGTCCGTGCTCCACCCCGCCGCGTCCGTCGCCCGACTCGCCCGGCCGGGGCGGACGTTGGTGGTCGACGAGGCGTTCATGGATGCGGTGCCGGAGGAGCGGGAGGCTCTCGCCGGGCGGACGGATGTCCCCGGGCTGGTGGTCCTGCGCAGTCTGACCAAGACCTGGGGGCTGGCCGGGCTGCGGATCGGGTACGTGCTGGCCTCCCCGGAGACGGTCGCGGAGCTGGAGCGGGCGCAGCCGTTGTGGCCGGTGTCGACGCCGGCCCTCGCCGCGGCCGAGGCGTGTGTCTCCTCGCGGGCCTTGGGTGAGGCGGCCGGTGCGGCGCGCCGTGTCGCCGCGGATCGCGCCCATCTCGTCGCGGGGCTCCGGGAGTTCGCTCCCGACGGGTTGCTCGTCGCCGAGCCCGCGGAGGGGCCCTTCGTCCTCGTCCGCCTTCCCCATGCCGCCGCCGTACGCCGGCACCTGCGCGTCCTCGGCTTCGCCGTGCGGCGGGGTGACACGTTTCCCGGTCTGGGTGATGAGTGGCTGCGGCTGGCCGTGCGGGATCGGGTGACGGTGAATCGCTTCCTGCAGGCGCTGGACCGGGCGGTGACCCTGGCGGGGCGCTGAGGGGTTTTGTTTCGCCCCCGCCGCCCCTACCCGTCCCATCCCCAGGGGCTGCCGCCCCTTCGACCCCGCCGGGCAGGGGGTGGGTGGTGGGGTTGTCGGGGGACTGCGGGTTGTTTGTGGCTGGTCGTGCCCACGCGGCGGAGCCGCATATCGATACAGCCCCGCGCCCCTTTTTGGGCGCGGCTCCAGCCCGGAGCAGCACTCATCAGCCCGCGCCCCACCACACCAATCCCGCGCCAGGCTCCTCCGCCCCAAGCACGCGAAGCGCGCCGCGCTCAGCGGGCAGGTCCAGGAAGGGGTGGGTCACGGGGTCGGTCGGTCTCCTCGGTCGGCAGGTGTCCATACGGCGTCGTTCGAGCGTGATCCCGCGGTACACCCTGCCCCGCACTGGCGACTTCTGAGGCCAGACGGGTCGGCAGCCTTGGGATTAATTTGAGCACCTCAAACATTTCCTTATAATCGGAACTATCAGTTCACTCACAGGAGGTCACCCCGTGAACACGGTCCTCGGACGCCGGACCCGCATTCTGGCCGCCACCACCGCGACGGCCGGACTGCTGTTCGTCGCCGGCTGCTCCTCGGACGACGACGGTGGGGAGACCACCGCGGGCGGGGTCACCCTGGTGAAGGCCGGACGGCTCACTACCTGCACCCACCTGCCGTACCCGCCGTTCCAGTCGGAGATCGACGGCAAGGTGCAGGGCTTCGACGTCTCCCTCGTCGACCTGGTCGCCGAGGACCTGGGCGTGCAGCAGGAGATCGTCGACACGCCGTTCGAGAACTTCAAGACCGGCGCCTTCCTCAACGCCGGCCAGTGCGACCTCGCCGCGGCCGGTATGACGATCACCGAGGAGCGCAAGAAGAACGTCGACTTCTCGGTCCCGTACTTCGACGCCACCCAGGCCGTGCTGGCCGCCAAGGACAGCGGCATCTCCTCCTCCGCGGACCTCGAAGGCAAGAAGGTCGGCGCCCAGGCGCAGACGACCGGCGAGGAGTACGCGACCAGCCAGGGCCTGAACCCCGTCTCGTTCGAGTCCTCCGACGCCGTCCTCAACGGGCTGCGCACCGGCCAGGTCCAGGCCGTCGTCATCGACTACCCGGTCGTCCAGGGCTGGCTGAAGGACAAGGCGAACGCCGACGCCTTCGAGGTCGCCGACAACATCAACACCGGTGAGGAGTACGGCTTCACGGTGAAGAAGGGCAACACCGAACTCCTCGACGCCGTCAACAAGGCGATCGACGAGGCGAAGGCCGACGGCACGTACAAGGAGCTGTACGAGCAGTGGATCGGCCCGTACGACGAGGGCGCCGACTCCAGCGCCTCCCCGTCCGCCTCATGAGTGAGGCCGAGAACGACGTCCGGCTCCAGCCCCGCAAGACCGGTCTGACCCGGCGTCAGAAGCGGAGTCTGTCGCGCGGAGCCCAGTACGCCGTGTTCGTCGCCGCCGTGATCGCCCTCGCGGTCTCGGCGGACTGGGGCCGGCTGCGGAACCAGTTCGCGCAGCCCGACCTGGCCGAGCGGATGTTCCCCGAGATCATCTCGGTGGCCCTCAAGAACACCGTGCTCTACACGCTGTCCGGCTTCGTCTTCGGGCTCGTGCTCGGCATGGTCATCGCCCTGATGCGGTTGTCCCCGGTGGGCCCGTACCGCTGGCTCGCGGGCGTCTACATCGAGTTCTTCCGCGGCCTGCCCGCCCTGCTGATCTTCATCTTCGTGGGCGTGGCCGTACCGCTGGCCTTCCCGGGCACGCAGATCCCGGGCGGTACGTACGGCAAGGTCGCACTCGCCCTCGGGCTCGTCGCCGCCGCGTACATGGCCGAGACGATCCGCGCGGGCATCCAGGCCGTGCCCAAGGGGCAGATGGAGGCGGCCCGTTCGCTGGGCTTCTCGCACGCCCGGGCCATGGTCTCGATCATCATCCCGCAGGCGTTCCGGATCGTGATCCCGCCGCTCACCAACGAGTTGGTGCTCCTGTTCAAGGACTCCTCGCTCGTGCTGTTCCTCGGCGTGACCCTGGAGGAGCGCGAACTCGCCAAGTTCGGCCGCGACCTGGCGAGCCAGACCGCCAACTCCACGCCGATCCTGGTGGCGGGCCTGTGCTATCTGCTGGTGACGGTGCCGCTCGGGTTCGTCGTACGGCGGCTGGAAGCGAAGGCGGCGGAGGCCACGCAATGAGCGACCCGAAGAACCCGAAGAACCCGAAGAACCCGAAGAACCCGGAGAACCCGGAGAACCCGGAGAACCCGGAGAACCCGGAGAACCCGGAGATCCAGGTCCGCGGCCTGCACAAGTCCTTCGGCGACAACCACGTCCTGCGCGGCATCGACCTGGAGATCGGCCAGGGCGAGGTCGTCTGCGTCATCGGCCCGTCCGGCTCCGGCAAGTCGACCCTGCTGCGCTGCGTGAACCTCCTGGAGGAACCCACCGAGGGCCAGGTCTTCGTCGGCGGTACGGAGGTCACGCACCCCGATGTCGACATCGACGCCGTACGCCGCCGTATCGGCATGGTCTTCCAGCAGTTCAACCTCTTCCCGCACGTCACGGTGACCGAGAACCTCACGCTGCCGCAGAGGCGCGTACTGAAGCGGGACAAGGCGGAGGCGGCCAGGATCGCCGCCGAGAACCTTGCGCGCGTGGGCCTCGCCGAGAAGGCGGACGCCTACCCGTCCTCCCTCTCCGGCGGCCAGCAGCAGCGCGTCGCCATCGCCCGCGCGCTCGCGATGGGCCCTGAGGTGATGCTCTTCGACGAGCCGACCTCGGCGCTCGACCCCGAGCTCGTCGGCGACGTACTCGCCGTCATGCGCATGCTCGCCGACGAGGGCATGACGATGATGGTCGTCACCCACGAGATGACCTTCGCCCGCGAGGTCGCCGACCGGGTCGTCTTCATGGACGGCGGGGTCGTCGTCGAGGACGGCACACCCGAGCAGGTCATCGTGAAGCCGCGGCACGAGCGTACCCGCCACTTCCTCTCCCGCCTCCTCGACCCGGCGATGGCGGACGTGGAGGAGGAGACGTCGGACCAGGTCGGAAAGTCCGACCAGCGGCCCGCTCACTAAGGTGCGGTACATGAGGAATCAGGCGGTGCTGCACGTGAAGGGGCGGGTGCTCGTCGGGCCCGACGACGTCCGCGACGAACTCTGGGTCGTCGGCGGGAGGGTCTCCTACGACCGTCCCGCCGGCGCCCGTGAGGTCCGTACCGTCAAGGGCTGGGCCCTGCCCGGCCTCGTCGACGCGCACTGCCATGTCGGCCTCGACGCCCATGGGCCGGTCCCCGACGACGTCTCCGAGAAGCAGGCGCTCACCGACCGCGAGGCGGGCACGCTCCTGATCAGGGACGCCGGCTCGCCCTCGGACACCCGCTGGATCGACGACCGCGACGACCTCCCGAAGATCATCCGGGCCGGCCGCCACATCGCCCGTACCCGCCGTTACATCCGCAACTACGCGTACGAGATCGAGCCCGAGGACCTCGTCGCGTACGTCGCCCAGGAGGCCCGGCGCGGCGACGGCTGGGTGAAGCTGGTGGGCGACTGGATCGACCGGGACGCGGGCGACCTGACGGCCTGCTGGCCGCGGGAGGCGGTGGAGGCGGCGATCGCCGAGGCCCACAGGCTCGGCGCGCGGGTCACGGCCCACTGCTTCGCCGAGGACTCCCTCCGGGACCTCGTCGAGGCGGGCATCGACTGCGTCGAGCACGCGACGGGCCTGACGGAGGACACGATCCCTCTCTTCGCCTCGCGCGGTGTCGCCATCGTCCCCACCCTCGTCAACATCGCGACGTTTCCGGCCCTCGCGGACGGCGGCGAGGCCAGGTTCCCGCGCTGGTCGGACCACATGCGGCGGCTGCACGAGCGCCGCTACGACACCGTGCGGGCCGCGTACGACGCCGGCATCCCCGTGTACGTCGGGACCGACGCCGGCGGATCACTCGCGCACGGGCTGGCGGCCGCGGAGGTCGCCGAACTGGTCACCGCGGGCATTCCGGCGGTCGAGGCGGTGTCCGCGACCACGTGGGGCGCGCGGCGGTGGCTGGGCCGGCCCGGCCTGGACGAGGGCGCACCCGCGGACCTCGTCGTGTACGACGGGGACCCGCGAGCGGACGTACGGATACTGGCGGCGCCGCGGCGGGTGGTGCTGAACGGCCGGGTGGTCGGCTGAGCGCTCCGCCGGAAGTGCCGCGATGTGCCGTCGTTCGTCTGCGGCAACCGTCGTGGCCGGTCGCGCCCGCGCGACGGAGCCGCATGCTGACGCCGCCCTGCGCCCCTTCGGGGGCGCTGCCCAACCGTCTCCCCCCGCAATCCTCCCCGACGGCCGCCCCATCCCCTGATGACCGGCCCCGAGCGCCCGCCACAACAGTCACGTCGGCATCGTGCGTGAGCGCATCGACGGGGTCACCGGTGCCTGATCTCCGGGAATTCGAGAACCCTTTCCACCCCAATTCTCCGGGGTTGATCCGGGGAATTCACCGAGGGTAGGTCCCCGTATTCTTCTGCCCGCTCTCCCCTCTCCTAAACACAAAGATTTAGCGAACATCGCGAGACGCAATTCAGGCAGGTCTCACGAGAGTTACACACATGTGACCGACTCCACATCGCGCCCGTTTCCTCCCCTAATTTCCGGGCAAAACACCACCTTTTGCCGCCCCTTCGCGCGCCTACACACGCCCGCGGGATAACACACGAGCGCCCAGTACGTAACCCCGCACGGCGATGCAATCCGAAATTCCTCTCGGTAAATTCAAGCCGTATGACTGCCGCACAAGCAGACACGTCAGCGCCAGCGCCGATGCCAGTGCCAACCTCAGCACAGGCAGCGGCGGAATTCCTGGAAATGCCGGAGGGACTGCGCATCGAGCGCCCCGAAGTGACCGACGGCGCCGCGCTCTGGCGGATCGCCCGGGACTCACGGACCCTCGACCTGAACTCCTCCTACAGCTACCTGCTGTGGTGCCGTGACTTCGCCGGCACCTCGGTGGTCGCGCGGGACGCGACCGGGGAACCGGTCGGGTTCATCACCGCGTACGTCCGGCCCGACCAGCCGGGCACCCTCCTGGTGTGGCAGGTGGCCGTCGACGCCGCGTACCGCGGGCGCGGGCTGGCCGCCGCGCTGCTGGACGGGCTCACCGCACAGGTCGCGCGTCGGCACCCGCTGACCACCGTCGAGACGACCATCACGCCGGGCAACACCGCCTCCGAGCGCCTGTTCGCCTCCTTCGCCGAGCGGCACGGCGCCCGCGTCACCACCCAGGTGCTGTTCGACACGGACCTCTTCCCCGACAGCCCGAACGACCCGACCGACCCGAGCGGCGCACACGACCCGCACGACCCCGAAGTGCTCTACCGCATCGGCCCGTTGACCCACCTCCCCCTCTGAGGAGCGATTGCCGTGACCATCACCCAGCCCGACCTGAGCGTCTTCGAGACCCTGGAGTCGGAGGTGCGCAGCTACTGCCGCGGCTGGCCCACCGTCTTCGACCGTGCGCAGGGCAGCCGGATGTACGACGAGGACGGCCACGCGTACCTGGACTTCTTCGCGGGGGCCGGGTCACTCAACTACGGCCACAACAACGCCGTACTGAAACGCGCCCTCATCGACTACCTGGAACGCGACGGCGTCACGCACGGGCTCGACATGTCGACCACCGCCAAGCGCGCCTTCCTCGAAACCTTCCAGAACCTGGTGCTGCGGCCGCGTGACCTGCCCTACAAGGTCATGTTCCCGGGGCCGACCGGCACCAACGCCGTGGAGGCCGCGCTGAAGCTGGCGCGGAAGGTGAAGGGGCGGGAGGCGATCGTGTCGTTCACGAACGCCTTCCACGGGATGTCCCTGGGGTCGCTGGCCGTGACCGGCAACGCCTTCAAGCGCGCCGGGGCCGGCATCCCGCTCGTGCACGGCACGCCCATGCCCTTCGACCACTACCTCGACGGTAGGGTGCCCGACTTCCTGTGGTTCGAGCGGCTGCTCGACGACCAGGGGTCCGGCCTCAACAAGCCCGCCGCCGTGATCGTCGAGACCGTGCAGGGCGAGGGCGGCATCAACGTCGCGCGCGCCGAGTGGCTGCGTGCCCTCGCGGACCTGTGCGAACGCCAGGACATGCTGCTGATCGTCGACGACATCCAGATGGGGTGCGGGCGCACCGGCGCCTTCTTCTCCTTCGAGGAGGCCGGGATCACGCCGGACATCGTCACCGTGTCCAAGTCGATCAGCGGGTACGGACTGCCGATGTCGCTGTGCCTGTTCAGGCCGGAGCTGGACGTCTGGGAGCCGGGCGAGCACAACGGCACGTTCCGCGGCAACAACCCGGCGTTCGTGACGGCCACCGCGGCCCTGGAGGCGTACTGGGCCGACGGGGCGGCCATGGAGAAGCAGACCTTTGCCCGCGGTGAGCAGGTCGAGCAGGCCATGATCTCGATCGCCGAGGAGAACCTCGCCGATGTGAAGGAGTACCGGGGCCGCGGGCTCGTCTGGGGGCTGGAGTTCCACGACAAGGAGCGCGCGGACCGCGTGGCCCGGCGCGCCTTCGAGCTCGGGCTGCTCATCGAGACGTCCGGCCCCGAGGGCGAGGTCGTCAAACTGCTCCCTGCCCTCACCATCACGCCCGACGAGCTGGACGAGGGCCTGCGGATCCTCGCCCGAGCCGTACGGGAAACCGTCTGACCACCATCTCAGACGACACACCGAGAAACACACCGAGCAGGAGGCATCGCAGCATCGTGATTGTCCGTTCGTTCAAGGAACTCGAAGGCACCGACCGGCATGTGAAGTCCGCGTCGGGCACCTGGGAGAGCAAGCGCATCGTCCTCGCCAAGGAGAAGGTCGGCTTCTCGCTGCACGAGACGACCCTGTACGCGGGTACGGAGACGTCGATGTGGTACGCGAACCACTTCGAGGCCGTCGTGTGCGTCGAGGGCGAGGCCGAGCTCACCGACGACGAGACCGGGAAGAAGTACACCATCACGCCCGGGACCATGTACCTCCTCGACGGGCACGAGAGGCACACGATGCGGATCAAGAAGGACTTCCGCTGCATCTGCGTCTTCAATCCTCCCGTGACCGGCCGGGAGGACCACGACGAGAACGGCGTCTACCCCCTGCTCACCGAGGAGGTCTGAGTTCACCGTGACCACCACACCCATGACCACCACCGTCCCCGACCTCTACCCCAGCCGCGGCGCCACCGAGGTGACGACTCCCCGCCAGGACCCGGTCGTGTGGAGCGGCCCCGGCCACCCCGGCCCGATCTCGCTGTCCGGCCTCCAGTCGTACGAGCGCGACGGCTTCCTCGCCATGGAGGAGCTCATCACCGAGGACGAGGTCGCCCTCTACCACGGTGAGCTGGAGCGGATGACCGCCGATCCGGCGGTCCGCGCCGACGAGCGGTCGATCATCGAGCCCAAGTCGCAGGAGATCCGCTCGGTCTTCGAGGTGCACCGGATCAGCGAGATCTTCGCCCAGCTCGTGCGCGACGAGCGTGTCGTGGGGCGGGCGCGGCAGATCCTCGGCTCGGACGTGTACGTCCACCAGTCGCGGATCAACGTCAAGCCCGGCTTCGGTGCCTCCGGCTTCTACTGGCACTCGGACTTCGAGACCTGGCACGCCGAGGACGGACTGCCGAACATGCGGACCGTGTCGGTCTCGATCGCGCTGACCGAGAACTACGACACCAACGGCGGGCTCATGATCATGCCCGGCTCGCACAAGACGTTCCTCGGATGTGCGGGGGCCACCCCGAAGGACAACTACAAGAAGTCCCTCCAGATGCAGGACGCGGGCACGCCGTCCAACGAGGCGCTGACCTCGATGGCGGGCGAGTACGGCATCAAGCTCTTCACGGGCCGGGCCGGTTCGGCGACCTGGTTCGACTGCAACTGCATGCACGGCTCCGGGGACAACATCACCCCGTTCCCGCGCAGCAACGTCTTCATCGTGTTCAACAGCGTGGAGAACTCGGCGGTGGAGCCGTTCGCGGCACCGATCCGCCGGCCTGAGTTCATCGGGGCGCGGGACTTCACACCCGTGCGGTGAGCGGAATCCGGCCGGCCCGCGGCGCAGTCGCAATCAGATGGAGCATCGGGGCCAGGGATTTCACCCCCGTACGGTGAACTGACGCGAGCCAAGGGCCCGGGACTTCTCCTGCGAGAAGGTCCGGGCCCGCGTGCTGCCGCCTGCCTACAGCCACGCCAGCGACGCCGCCCGCTCCAGTACGTTGCGTACGGCCCGCTCGTCGCCCGTGGCACCCCGGGGCACCTCGTCCGGGTCGTACCGGCCGCCGACGAGGCGGCAGAAGTCGACCGGGGCCAGCACGAGTTCGGCGTGCACCGGCTCGTCCTCGGAGCCCAGGACCCACTGGTCGTCGGGCTCTGTCCCGGTCACCGTGAACAGCACCGGGGGCGCGCTCGCCAGGGCCATGCCGAGGATACGGACGGCGAGGCGGACCAGTTGCCACAGGTGGGCGTCGGGGAGCGGGGGCACGGCGAGGCCGAGGGCGCGGCCGATGTCGTCGGTGTGGATCCACGTCTCGAAGGCGCGTACGACGAAGTGGTCGGCGACGGGCAGCCTCAGGCCCATCAACGGCACGGCATGCGCGGCGCGTTCGTGGTCGTGGGCCTCAGGTGTGGCGAGCAGTGCGGCGGCCTGCGCGGCCCAGTCGGCGACAGTCTCCTCGGGCGCGCGGGTCCGCTCGTGCGCGATCACGTCGGCGGTCCGGGCCGTCCAGGCGCCCTCCCACGAGGCCCCCTCGGGAATCCGCGAGGGCGGTACGCGCGGGTCGATGCCGAGTTCCCGGGCCAGCGGCTCGTCGGCGGCGAGGAGGTGGGCCACGGTCGCGTGGACGTCCCAGTCGTGCACGACCGGTGTCGCCCAGCGTCCGTCCACCTCCTTGAGCAGCGACTGGAGTCCGGCGACGGCGGCGGCGTACGGGGCCGCGTGCGAGGCGGCCCTGGGTGTGCGGGGCCGGGAGCGGCGGGCCGCGGCGAGGACGCCGTCGGCGCGATGGCCGTTGCGGGAGACAGGCGGCCCGTCCAGCAGCCGTACCGCTTCCCTCAGCCGTTCCGCCTCCGCCGCGCACTCCTCGCACTCGGCGAGGTGCGGCGGAACGGTCTTGTCCTCGTCGGGCGGCAGCGCGCCGACGGCCCAGGCGGCCAGCAGTTCCCGTACGCCCTCGTGGTCCGTGGCCATCACATGCCTCCTCCCGCTGCCCGGAACTCCATCGGTCTCCCTGGCGAGGGGAGCACCGGCTTCAGCCGGTGGGGGAGTCGCATCCCGGGCCTGTGGTGGGTTCTTTCCGCCTCGACAAGAGGTCGGTTCGGGCTGGACCGCAGCCTTCGGGTTGGAAGCCCTCTCCTTACGGGTGGGGGAGCGGAGTCACCCTGCGCCCCTTTCCAGTGTGGAGCAACAGGGAGCATTCGCGGGTCGACGAGTCCGCCGTAGGCCTCGTACGCCTCGTTCAGCGCGGACTCGTCCCCCCACCCAGCCGCCGATGCAACTCCGCATCCGTAGGACGACTGTCGAGCGTCTCTGATTGGCTTAGGGATCCCGAGCGTTGCTCAGGGCGCAAGCCACTCGCCTTCGTGCCCTGGTGCTGAGCGGCAGAGGCCGTCAGCCCGCGTGACACGTCCCTCCGGACGCTGATCGGTCAGGCCGCATGGTCTGACCGAGGAGGGTGCCCGACGTCGCCTGGGCGCCGGGCGCGCACGTGACACTCTGCCACAGGATCGCTACGTTTCGCTCACCCAGTAGATGAACCTCGGCTCCACCGCCACCCACCGTCCCTGGCGTCCTTGCGGATTCCGCGCCACTGTTCAGCCGGACAGGACGTCCAGCAGGGCGTCGACGTCGGCGGTCGTGTTGTACAGGTGGAAGGCCGCCCGCAGGTTGCCCGCGCGGTTGGCGACCTCGATCCCGGCCTGGCTCAATTCCGGCTGCCGGTGGCCGAGGCGGGGGACGGAGACGATGGCCGACCCGGGGGCGGGGACCGGTTCGTGGCCGAGTTCCGCCAGGCCCTTGCGGAAGCGGTCGGCGAGGGCGAGGTCATGGGCGTGTACGGCCTCGACGCCCAGTTCCTCGATCAGGGCCAGGGAGGGGCGGGCGCCCGCGTACGAGAAGAGGGCGGGGCTTTCGTCGAACCGGCGGGCGGAGTGGGCGAGTTCCTCGACCGGGCCGTAGCAGCTGTCCCAGGGGTGCTCCCCCGCGACCCAGCTCGCGAAGACGGGGTTGAGCCCGCCGAGGTCCTCCGGGACGACCAGGAAGGTCACGCCCTTCGGGCAGACGAGCCACTTGTAGGCGACGGAGGAGACGTAGTCGTACGCGTTCGCGTCGAGCGGCAGCCATCCGGCGGCCTGGGAAGCGTCGATGTACGTACGCGCCCCGTGCGTGCGCGCGGCCTCGCGGATCGCGGGCAGGTCGGCGACACGGCCGTCGGCGGACTGGACGGCGCTGACCGCGACGAGGGCGGTGCCGGGGCGCACCGACTCGGCGACGCGCTCCAGCGGGACCGTGCGCACCTTGAGGTCGCGGCGCATGTGGAAGGGGTTCACCACGGAGGTGAAGTCGGCCTCGGCGGTGAGGACTTCGGCGCCCTCGGGCAGCGAGGTGGCGATCAGGCCGGTGTAGACGGCGACCGAGGCGCCGGCCGCGACCCGGCGCTCCGGCCCCCCCAGCAGCCGGGCGAAGGAGGCACGGGCCGCCTCCACGTCGGCGAACATGTCCGTCGGCCGCCCGTCGGCGGCGGACTGCACCGCGACCCGCATGGCTTCCACCGTGCGGGCCGGGAGCAGCCCGGTGCTCGCGGTGTTCAGGTAGGTGTTCTTCGGGGCGAACTCGCCTCGGACGAGGCTCTCGAAGGTCTCCATGGGACCACTCTGGAGCTTCGCGACCTCCCCGTCCATTGACTTCTTTTGCGTGATCCGCCCAAGGAACGCTTATACGTCGACCTTGACCAGGGCCGACGCCCATCCCGTCACTGCTGCGGTACGGCACATCCGTCAGGCCCGCACGCCTCGGCGTCCGCCTGCTGGACGAGCTTCAGCGGTGAACGTTCGCCCCACGCCTGGGTCAGCGCCTGGGTGAAGGTCTCGATGGGCTGGGCGCCGGAGATGCCGTACTTGCGGTCGAGCACGAAGAAGGGCACGCCGTTCGCGCCCAGCTCGGCGGCCTCGCGCTCGTCGGCGCGCACCTCGGCGGCGTACGCCTCCGGGTCGGCGATCACCTTGCGGGCGGCGTCCGCGTCGAGCCCGGCCTCGACGGCGAGCTCGACCAGGTAGTCGTCCGCGTCGGTGTAGAGGGGCCGCTCGTCGACGAAGTTCGCCCGGTACAGGACCTGGAGCAGCTCGTCCTGCTTGCCCTGCTCCTTGGCGAGGTGCAGCAGGCGGTGCATGTCGAAGGTGCTGCCGAAGTCGCGGCCCTCGGCCCGGTACCCGAGCCCCACGGCGGCGGCCAGCGTCTCCAGGTTGCGCTCACCGGCCTGCGCCTGGGCCGCGCTCATCCCGTACTTCTTCGTCAGCATCGCGGTCACGGACTGGACGTCGCCCTTCGCGCGGCCCGGTTCCAGCTCGAAGGACCGGTGCACCACCTCGACCTCGTCGCGGTGCGGGAAGGCCTCCAGCGCCTTCTCGAAGCGGGCCTTGCCCACGTAGCACCAGGGGCAGGCGATGTCGCTCCAGATCTCGACGCGCATGTCTACGGCTTCTCTCCACTCGCACGGGCACGGAGACACCCTCCGCTCAGTACGTGAACGTTCAAGGAACCCGGGTCATTCCCCGGTCACGGAGAACCGCAGATACAGATGGTGGTCCCCCTCGGCGAACGGTTTCTCCGGATCGGGAACCCAGCCCTGGCGGGCGTAGAAGGCCTGGGCGCGGTGGTTTTCGACGTGCACGGAGAGCGTGGCCGTCCGCTTGCCGTCGGCCCGCCACTCCTCCGCGCAGGCCGCGTGCAGCGCCCGCCCGACGCCCCGGCGCCACCGCTCGGGGTCGACGTGGAACTGGAACAGCTGCACCGTGTCCACGGGCGCCGCCTCGCGCGTACGGAAGGAGGCAATGCCGCCAAACGATCGGGTAAGCTGCACGCCGTGCGTTGCGAGAACCAAGCACGTACGACGCGCTGAGTGAGAACCAAGTCGGCGCAACCCAATGCTTTCGGGCAACCGGGCAGGTTCCGTCCCGGCTGGTGTTGAGGGAGTAAGACCTTTCGGGCCGCTGGCCTGCGGGGTTTCCTGAGCCAGGAATCCCCCATGCTTTAACTGGGGGAGGGTTCAAACGCTCCCTGATCATGCAGCGGAGGACGTGCACGGGGCCTTTGCGGTTCCTGCGACATGGGTGAACCGAGCGCGGTACGCGCTCGGTTCACCCTGCTCTCGGCGTCCTTAGCTGCCGTCGCGCAGGTCGCTCGGCCAAGCGGCCCTGAACTCGATCTCGTCGTACGTCACCACGCAGCCCTCGCCGAGGGGCGACTGGGTCATGAAGCCGACCAGAGCCGCACCGGTCTCCTTCTCCTCCCCCAGCGTGAACAGCCGGACGAAGGTCCAGCGCTTGCCGTCGCGGGAGGCGTGGAAGGCGAAGGCACGGCCGGTGCGGCTCACCCGCAGCCAGACCGAACTGCCCTCCACCGTGAAGGAGTTGGCGTCGTCGGAGTGGCCCCGGGTGACCACCGAACAGACGGTGGCCACGTCCGGCGAGTACTCCAGGCACAGCTTCGCCCAGGCCCGCTCCCCCACGTGGACGTAGAGGACCCCCGCGTCGAAGGCCGTGTTGAAACCGACGGCCACCCGGGCGATCAGCTGGAAGTCGCCCTCCGGAGCACCCAGGAGACGCGGCGCGTCCGAGGCCGGGTCCAGCGCCTCGTCGGTCGGCGCCACGAAACGGTCCTGCCGCGCACCGGCCCAGCCGGTGAGGACGCCGTCCTCGTGGGACCAGTGACCGTCGGGGCCGTATGTGCGGAGGGAGAAGGGGAGTTCGGGAAGTTCGACGTCCATCCCGAGAGTGTCCCAGTTCCGTGGTTCGTACGAGTACCGGGGCACCGTCTCGTCGGCGGTGCCCCGGGCCGGTGCGATCAGCGCTCCAGCCGCCCGTTGAACCGCCGCGGCAGCCCCAGCGGGTTGTCGTCCCTCAGCTCCGCGGGAAGCAGCGCCTCCGGCGCGTTCTGGTACGCCACCGGCCGCAGCCACCGCTCGATCGCCGTCCCGCCCACGGAGGTCGACGTCGACGTGGTCGCCGGGTAGGGCCCACCGTGGTGCTGGGCCAGAGCCACCGCGACCCCCGTCGGCCAGCCGTTGACCAGGACACGCCCCGCGAGCGGCGTCAGCTCGGCGAGGAGCTCGGGACCGCGCCCCTCCCCGGCCGCCTCCTCGGAGGACAGGTGCACGGTCGCGGTGAGGTTGCCGGGAAGGCGGGACAGCACGGAGGTCGCCTCACCCTCGTCCTCATAGCGGGCCACGACAGTGACCGGCCCGAAGCACTCCTCCAGGAGCAGGTCGTACTCGCCCTCGGCGGCCAGCCTGCTCGCCGGGACGGTCAGGAAGCCCGGGCTCACCGTGTGCTCGCTGCCCGCGCCCGGGGTCACCGGGGAGTCCACGTCGGGGAGTTCGGTGCGCTCGGCGACCCCGGCGATGAAGTTGTCGCGCATACGGTGGTCGAGGAGGACCCCGGAGTCCACGTTGCTGACGGCGTCGGTGAGGGACTTGACCAGTTGGTCGCCCGCGGCGCCGGACGGGGCGAGGACGAGGCCCGGCTTGACGCAGAACTGGCCGACGCCCAGCGTCATCGAGCCCGCGAGCCCGGAGCCGATGGCCTCGGCGCGCTCGGCGGCGGCGGCCTCGGTGATCAGGACGGGGTTGAGGGAGCCCAGCTCGCCGTGGAACGGGATCGGCACCGGCCGCGCGGCCGCCGCGTCGAAGAGGGCCCGGCCGCCGCGTACGGAACCGGTGAACCCGGCCGCCGCGACCAGCGGGTGCCCGACCAGCTCGACGCCCGCCTCGAAGCCGTGGACGAGGCCGAGGACGCCCTCGGGGATGCCGTGCTCGGCGGCGGCCCGGCGCAGCACCTTGGCGACCAGCTCGGACAGGGCCGGGTGGTCGGGGTGGGCCTTGACGACGACCGGGCAGCCCGCGGCCAGCGCGCTCGCGGTGTCGCCGCCGGGGACGGAGAAGGCGAAGGGGAAGTTGGAGGCGGAGTAGACGGCGACGACGCCCAGGGGGACCTTGTAGCGGCGCAGGTCCGGGATCGGCGGGGTCGCGGTGTCGTCGGGGTGGTTGATGACCACGTCGAGGAAGGCGCCCTCGTCGACGATGTCCGCGAAGGCCCGCAGCTGGTAGCAGGTGCGGGCGAGTTCGCCGGTGAGCCGGACCGGGCCGAGTGCGGTCTCCGCGTCCCCGGCCTCGACGAGCTGGTCCTTGGCGGCCTGAAGCTGGTCGGCGGCCGAGCGCAGGAAGGCCGCGCGGACCGTGCGGTCGGCGAGAGCCCCGCGGGCCGCGTGCGCGGCGCGTACGGTGGCGTCCACCTCCTGGGCTGTGGCCTCCACCGCAACCTGCTCACGCTGCTTCCCGGTTCGGGGGTCGACACTCCAGACTGGTGCTGCTGCCACCGAGGGTTCCTCCACATGTCTTGCCGCGGTACGTAGGTCATTCACCGGGTCAGCTACCAGGGCTGTTCGATATGCTGAACACTGTCTCTGATGGTGAATATGATGCGGAGACTATTTGCCGTCGAACGAAGGGGTCAAGGGCGATGTCGGCAGGCGAGACAGGCGGCGGGTCGCAGGTCAAGTCCGCGGTGCGGACCGTTGAATTGCTTGAGTACTTCGCCGGTCGCCCCGGTATGCACTCGCTGGCCGCCGTGCAGGAGGCCGTGGGTTACCCCAAGTCCAGCCTGTACATGCTGCTGCGCACCCTCGTCGAGCTCGGCTGGGTCGAGACGGACGCGACGGGCACGCGGTACGGCATCGGCGTACGGGCCCTGCTCGTGGGGACGTCGTACATCGACGGCGACGAGGTCGTGGCCGTGGCCCGCCCGACGCTGGACCGCCTGTCGGACGACACGACGGAGACGATCCACCTGGCCCGGCTGGACGGCACGAACGTGGTCTACCTCGCCACCCGCCAGTCCCAGCACTACCTGCGCCCCTTCACCCGCGTGGGCCGCCGCCTCCCCGCCCACTCCACATCGCTGGGCAAGGCCCTCCTCGCCACCCACACCGACGAGCAGGTCCGCAAGATGCTCCCCGAGACCCTCCCCGCGCTCACCGAGAACACCATCACCGACCGCGAGAAGCTCATCGAGGAACTCCACCAGGTCCGCGAACAGGGCTTCGCCGTCGACCGCGAGGAGAACACGCTGGGGCTGCGCTGCTTCGGCGTGGCGATTCCCTACCGCACGCCGGCGCGGGACGCGATCAGCTGCTCGGTGCCGGTGGCCCGGCTGACGCCGGCGCACGAGCAGCTGGTCAAGGACGCGCTCTTCGATGCCCGGGACCGCCTGACGCTGGCGACGCGGAGGCTGTGACATGGAGGTGGTCCTGCGCGAAGTCCACGACAGCGACCTGCCGGTCTTCTTCCGCCAGATGAACGACCCGGCCGCGCTCCGGATGGCCGCGTTCACGGCCGAGGACCCGGCCGACCGGGCGCATTTCGACGCGCACTGGGCACGGATCCGGGCCTCGTCCGACGTCGTCGTCCGTACGGTGCTGGTGGACGGCGACGTGGTGGGCAGCGCGGCGGTGTACGGCGCTCCGGAGGAACGTGAGGTCACGTACTGGATCGACCGTGCGTACTGGGGCCGCGGCATCGCCACGGCCGCGCTGCGGGCCCTGCTCGCACAGATACCGGAACGGCCCCTGTACGCCCGTGCCGCCGCCGACAACACGGCCTCGCGCCGGGTGCTGCGGAAGTGCGGCTTCGAAGAGACGGCCCGGGCGAGGGGATACGCGAACGCGCGGGGCGAGGAGATCGAGGAGGTCCTCCTCGCCCTGAAGTCCTGATGTCCGGAATTCCTGATGCGGTCCCCTTCATGAAGTCCCCATGAGTTCATGAAGGCCCCATGAGAAAACCGGACGCAAGGAACGATCCACCCGATCCCGCTCGTCCTCCTGAGCGGGATGAACAAGACGATCAGGCGGACCGCCGTCTTCACGCTGCTGCTCGTGCTCGCGCTGCTGGTCAGGGCGACCTGGGTGCAGTTCTACGACGGCCAGGCCCTCGCAGACGGCAAGGACAACCGGCGGAACGTGATGGAGAAGTACGCGCAGCCGCTCGGGAACATCGTCGTGGCCGGCGACGCGATCACCGGCTCGAAGCGGACCACGGGAGGCGACCTCGCGTACCAGCGGACGTACACGGACGGCAGCCTCTACGCGGCCGTGACGGGCTACAGCTCGCAGGTGTACGGGGCGACGCAGCTGGAGGGCATCTACCAGGACCTGCTCGACGGCACGGCCACCCGGCTGAAGGACCCGCTCGACGTCCTCATGGACAAGCACGCCGCCCCGGGTGATGTGATCACGACGATCGACCCGGATGTGCAGAAGGCCGCGTACGAGGCTCTCGGCGACACGAAGGGCGCGGCCGTCGCGATCGACCCGGCGAGCGGCAGGATTCTCGCGGTCGTCTCCACCCCGTCGTACGACCCGGGGACCATCAGCGGCAGCGGTTCCGCCGACGGTGACGCCTGGAAGCAGCTCACCAAGGACGCCGACAAGCCGATGACGAACCGGGCGCTGCGCCAGCCGCTGCCGCCGGGGTCGACCTTCAAGCTGGTCGTGGCGGCCGCGGCGCTGGAGGACGGGCTGTACGCGTCGGTGGACGAGCGGACGGACAGTCCGGACCCGTACACGCTGCCGCTGTCGAGCACGGTGCTGTCGAACGAGAACCCGTCCGCGCCCTGCGAGAACGCCACGATCCGGGTGGCCCTCCAGTACTCCTGCAACAACGTCTTCGCGAAGATGGCCGTCGACCTGGGCCAGGACAAGGTCAGGGCGATGGCGGAGAAGTTCGGCTTCAACGACGAGACACAGGACGTGCCGGTGCGGGCGTACGCGAGCGTGTATCCGTCGGACATGGACGAGGCGCAGACGGCCCTGACCGGCATCGGCCAGTTCGACGTCACGGCCACTCCGCTGCAGATGGCCATGGTGTCGGCCGCGATAGCCAACGGCGGCGAGCTGGTCTCGCCGCACATGGTGTCGCGGACGACGGACGGCGACGGCAATGTGCTGACCGACTACGACAGCGACGCCGGGACCAAGGAGATCGTCAGCTCCTCCACCGCCGAGCAGCTCCAGTCCGCGATGCGGACCGTGGTCGAGGAGGGCACGGGCACGAACGCGCGGATCTCCGGGGCCACCGTGGGCGGCAAGACCGGTACCGCCCAGCACGGCGAGAACAACAGCCAGACTCCGTACGCCTGGTTCACGTCGTACGCGAAGTCCGACTCCTCCGGCAAGGAGGTCGCCGTCGCGGTGATCGTCGAGCAGTCGGACGCGGCCCGCTCGGAGGTCAGCGGCAACGGGCTGGCGGCGCCGGTCGCCAGGGAAATGATGGAAACGGCCCTGCGGGACTGAACCCCGGCCGCCCGGAAGCCATATGAAGAGATGAGCCGCCCCCTTCCCCCCAGGGGGCGGCTCATCGCCCCTCAGTTCACCGGTACGGCTACTTCACCCCGAGCAGCTGCTCGATCGGGTCGATCGCGAAGTAGACCAGGAACAGCGCCGCGGTGCCCCACAGCAGCCAGTGCACCTCCTTCGCCTTGCCGAGGACCACCTTGATCAGGACGTACGCGAGGAAGCCCGCGCCGATGCCGTTGGTGATGGAGTAGGTGAACGGCATCACGGCGATCGTCAGGAACGCGGGGATGGCGATCTCGTACTTCTCCCAGTCGATGTGCTTGACCTGGGTCATCATCAGGAAGCCGACCGCGACGAGCGCCGGGGCCGCAGCCTGGAGCGGGACGATGGTCAGCAGCGGGGTCAGGAAGAGCGCGAGGGCGAAGAGACCGCCGGTGATCAGGTTCGCGAAGCCGGTGCGCGCGCCTTCTCCGACACCCGAGGCCGACTCGATGTACGAGGTCGCGGAGGAGGACGAGGACGCGCCGCCGACGACCGCCGCCGCACCGTCGATGAGCAGCACCCGGCCGAGGTTCGGCACCCTGCCCCGCTCGTCGAGGAGTCCGGCCTCGGCGCTGATGCCGACGACCGTGCCCATGGTGTCGAAGAAGTCCGAGAGGATCAGCGTGAAGATCAGCAGGACGACGGTGATGACGCCGGTCTGACCGAAGGCGCCGAGCAGGCTGAACTCGCCGAGGAGTCCGAAGTCGGGGGCGGCCACGATGTCGTCGGGGAGCTTCGGCGTGGTCAGGCCCCAGCTCTCGATGTCGGCGGCCGCGTTGATGACGATCGCGACGACCGTCATGGCCAGGATGCTGATCAGGATCGCGCCCTTGACCTTGCGGGCGAGCAGGCCGACGGTCAGCAGCACACCGGCGCAGAAGACGAGGATGGGCCAGCCGGTCAGCGACCCCGTGAGGCCCATCTGCACCGGGACGCTGGTGTTCGCGGCGTCCGGGATGCGGGTGACGAACCCGGCGTCGACGAAGCCGATGAAGGCGATGAACAGGCCGATGCCGACGCTGATGGCCTGCTTGAGCGGTTGCGGGATGGCGTGCATGACGGCCTCGCGCAGCCCGGTGACCACGAGAACGCAGATCAGCAGGCCTTCGAGGACGACCAGGCCCATCGCGTCGGCCCAGCTCATCAGCGGGGCGATCTGGAAGGCGACGACCGCGTTCAGGCCGAGGCCGGCGGCGAGGGCGAGGGGCAGGTTGCCGCCGACACCCATGATGATCGTCATCACGGCGGCCACGAGGGCGGTGGCGGTGACGAGTTCGGCGCCGTCGAGCCGGTTACCGAACTTGTCCTCGGCGCTGCCGAGGATGATGGGATTCAGGACAAGGATGTACGCCATCGTGAAGAACGTGGCGAAACCGCCGCGTATCTCGCGGGCGAAGGTGGAACCCCGGGCGCTGATCCTGAAGAAGCGATCGACGTTGTTCACCCGGGGTGGCACGGCGCTCGGCCGGTCGGCCACCTTCTGTGCGTCGGACATGGCTGGTACTCCTCGTGACGTGCGGGTACTGCGCGCGGATGCTGGCTGGGATTGTTCCCTTGTTGAACCCGGTTCAGGTTTTCGCCGTGTTACGGAATCGAGTTCGATGGGCCGCACGAGGCCCGAAGCTCCGTACGAACTCCTGATACTCTCTCGGCTCTCGCGCCAGAAGATCACCATCCCTTCACGGGCGCATCACAGGGCCGTATACGCCCGTGGCCGGCTCCGGCCGGCAGCCGCACTGCCTGGGAGGAAAGGGGAGAGGTCGCCCGTGGGCACTGTCGTCGACGACGCCGCCTCCGTGGAGTTCCATGCCTTCTTCGAGCGCCACTACGCCGAACTGGCGCGCCTGGCCCATCTGTTGACCGGCGAGGCGGACGCGGCCGACGATCTGGCGGCGGACGCGCTGCTCGCGCTGTGGCACCGCTGGGACCGGGTGCGCGCGGCCGACCATCCGGTGGCGTACGCGCGGGGTGTGGTGGCGAATCTGGCCCGCACCCGCATACGCAGCGCGGTGCGCGAACGCCGTCGGATCACCCTGTTCTGGTCGCAACGTGACGAGAAGACAGAAAATCCTGACATACCGGGCGTGGTCGATGTCCAAGAGGCCCTGCGCAGACTGCCGTTCCGGAAACGGGCGTGCGTGGTGCTGCGGCACGCCTTCGACCTCTCGGAGAAGGACACCGCGCTCGCACTGGGGGTTTCCGTCGGTACGGTGAAGAGCCAGACGTCGAAGGGCATGGCCGAGCTGCAGCGGCTCCTCGGTACCGAGGGGGCTCCGCTGCGCGTGCCCAGGGCGATGGCGCGCACCAGCGGTGAGGCGGGAGGAAGGGTCCGATGACGACGCGGCGGGACGTGCACGACGAGCTGCGTGCCCGGCTGCACGAGGCGGCCGAGGCCCACGAGCCCGACCGCGCGCGCATCCTGGCCCGGATCGAGCGCGGTATCGCCGCTCCCGAGGAGCGCGGCCGGGGCCGGCGGGCGGAGCGTCCGCCGCTGTGGGGCTGGGTGCGGGTGGTGAGTGCCACGGCCGCGGTCGCGGGCATCCTCGGCGTGGGCGGCTTCGCGGTCGCCTCCGCGGTCAAGGGCGAGGAGCCGACCGACGACCAGACGGTCGCGGTCTCCCCCACGCCCACCCCCTCGCCGTCCCCGGACGCGACCAGCCGGGCGCCGATCCAGCCGGCCCCGGAGCCGTCCCGGGAAGCCGAGGTCGACGAGCAGCCCAGCTCGACCCCGTCGCGCACCCCCGAGCCGCAGAACTCCGCCCCGCTGAAGCCGCCCGCGTCGGGCGCCGTCGAGGACGGCCCGCTGTGGTCGGACGGCTCGGTGGACCCGCACAGCAACGACTTCTGGGCGCAGAGCAATGTGACCCTGAAGACGGGCAAGGAACTCACCCAGCTCACCGTCGAGTTGCGGATCGCGCAGACCGGCGGGGTCACCTCGACCGGCGCCTGGCGCTCACTGCCGGAGCAGGACTTCACGCTGACGGTCGAGGAGAAGGACGGCTTCCTCGTGTACACGTGGGTGCTCAAGGACGGACGTACCGTCCCGGAGGGCGAGTTCGTCTTCGCGGGCCAGTACGACCACGAGCGCGGCGGCCGGGACGCGAAGGACGACACCTACTCGGCCGCGGCGCAGGCGGACGGCGAACAGCTCGCCGTGGCGGGGGACTTCGCGGCTCAGGGCGGCGACGAGTCGTCGGACGAGGGCGATTCGTAGAGAAGTTCAAGAAGTTCGCAGGAGGCGGCAAGGTTCGTGTCGCGGAAACAACCACACGTTCGCTTTTCACGTCCCTTCCGGTAGAGCTGCTGGCCCGAGCCCCCCTCGGCCAGTAGAAGAACGCCCCCGCCGGTGACGACCGGCGGGGGCGTTCACTCTTGCGCGGAGGGCTAGTTCATGGTGGAACCGATCGCCGTCGACCCCGTCGTCAGGAACGTGCTCTCGGGCAGCGACCCGTCCGCCTTCCGGGCGCCGTACGCGGCCGTGGCGTCCGTGGACTTGAAGGACGGGGTGGAGACCCCGCTGTCCCAGTTGTTGGCCGCCGACACGGTGCGGGAGCCCAGCTTCGACAGGCCGGCCTTGTTGCTCACCGCGAGGTTGCCGGCGAGGCGGGCCTTGCCGGTGGCGAAGTAGAAGCCGGTGGAGGCGTTGGAGTACGCGGTGTTGCGGTTGAGGAGGATGCCGCCGGTGTTGGAGTTCTCGGTGAAGCCGTGGAGGGTGTTGTCCCAGGCCGCGTTGTTGTTGACCCAGTGGGCGACCGAGACGCCTCCCCCGCCGAGCTTGAAGCCGTTGCCGTTGCCCTCGAAGGCCGCGTCGTTCCAGCGGTTCTTGCCGTTGCCGAAGGCCCAGGAGTGCTCGATCACGACCGGGGAGGAGAACTGCCACAGGTCGATCCCGTCGTCAGCATTGTTGTACAAACGCGCCCCGGTGACCTTGTTGCCCGTCCCCGAGCCGAACTTGATGGCGATGCCGTCGGCGTTCTGGCCGTGGTTGGCGGCGTCGTAGTTGCCGTAACTGTCCAGGTTCCGCACGAGGTTGTCGGTCGTGCCGTCGCCGCGCAGGGTGAAGCCGGAGTCGCCGTTGTTCGCGGTGACGAGGTTCTTGAAGATCCCGCCGACGGACGAGGTGGCGACGAAGCCCTGGGCGGGCGACTTCTGGAAGGTGAGGTTCTGGACGGTCCAGTAGTCACCGTAGATCCCGGCGAGCCAGGAGCCCGCGGGGAGCTTCGAGCCGTCGATCTTCACCTTCTCGCTGCCGTACGCGGTGAGCGTGATCCGGGCCGAAGCGGTGCCGTTCGCCGTGGACTTGAGCGTCTTCGCCGGGTAGTACGTGCCGCCGCGCACCTGAATGGTGGTGCCCGCGGAGGCGTTCGCGACGGCCGACTCCAGTTGGGCGGTGTTGGAGACGGTGACCGTCGTCGTGGCGGCCTGGGCGCCGTCGTCCGCGAGGCCGAGGTAGACGCCGCACGCACCCGAGGCGACGGCCACCGCGGCGGCGACCGAGAGGGTACGGGTTCGGCGATGGCGTCCGGTGCTCTGGCGCACAGAAGTGTTCCTTTCTCAGGGGGACGAGGAGCGAAGCGGGCCGGAGGGGCCGCCCCGGCCCGCTTCTGAGACCTGGTCGCCACCACGACCGGAAAGGTTGCCGCGTCCCAAGCGAAAACGATCGAAAGTTTCGCTCGGATCTTCACACCGCCCCCATTGACGCCCTGTCCCCCACTGATGACACTCCGAGACAGCTCATCCAACAGAATCCATCAGACCCCCACAGGATGTGTCATGCGCCGCACCGCCCGTACGCTCCTGCTCCCTCTGCTGGCCCTTCTTCTCGGCCTGATCGCCGCCCCGCCCAGTCCAGCCCAGTCAGAAAGCTCCGGAGATTCCCAGGTGAACAGAGCGAAGTACGCCGGCTACCTCTTCGCCTACTTCACCGGCGAGGGCACCGCCGACGGCGAGCAGATCCGCTACGCGCTCAGCCGCGGCAACGACCCCCTGCACTGGCGGGAGCTGAACGCGGGCGAGCCGGTCCTGACGTCCACCATCGGCGAGAAGGGCCTGCGCGACCCGTTCGTGATCCGCTCCCCCGAGGGCGACAAGTTCTACATGATCGCCACCGATCTGCGCATGTACCGTAATTCCAGCGGGAGTTGGGACCACGTCCAGCGGCACGGCAGCAAGTCCATCATGGTCTGGGAGTCCACGAACCTGGTCGACTGGACCGACCAGCGCCTGGTGAAGGTGTCCCCCGACAACGCGGGCAACACCTGGGCGCCGGAGGCCTACTGGGACGACACGCTCGGCGAGTTCGTCGTCTTCTGGGCGTCGAAGCTCTACGCCGACGACGACCCCGACCACACCGGCTCGACGTACAACAAGATGATGTACGCGACCACCAAGGACTTCCGCGCCTTCAGCGAGCCGAAGGTCTGGAACGACCCCGGCTACTCGGTCATCGACTCGACGGTCGTGTCGCACCAGGGCACGTACTACCGCTACACCAAGGACGAGCGCGACCCCACCTCCTCCACCCCCTGCTCGAAGTTCATCACCGGTGAGAAGTCGGCCTCGCTGACGGACACCTCGTACGACTTCGTCTCCGACTGCATCGGCAGCGGCTCGATCGACCGGGGCGAGGGCCCGACGGTCTTCAAGTCCAACACCGAGGAGAAGTGGTACCTGTTCATCGACGAGTACGGCGGCCGGGGCTACGTCCCCTTCGAGACGACCGACCTCGACTCGGGCGAGTGGACGATGTCCACCGACTACCAGCTGCCGGCCAGCCCCCGGCACGGCACGGTCATCCCGGTCACGCAGGAGGAGTACGACCGGCTGCTCGCCGCGTACCCGGTGAGCCCCACCTCGGTCGTGGACGCGACGGCACGCGGCCGGAAGGGCTACGCCGTCGTCACCGAGGAGACGTCGAAGGTCGTCCTGCCGATGGAGCCGGACGCCGACCTCAGGCGGCTCGCACCCAGGTTGTGGGTCGGTGAGGGTGCCGAGGTCAGCCCCCGGTCCGGTACGCGCCGCGACTTCCGCAAGCCGCGGACGTACACCGTGACGGCGGCGGACGGGACAAGCCGCACCTGGACGGTCGAGGCCGTACCGACGCGCAGCCCGCTCCTGCCCGGCCTGTACGCCGACCCGGACGTCAAGTACATGAACGGCCGCTACTGGATCTACCCGACGACGGACGGCTTCCCGGGCTGGAGCGGCACGCGGTTCAAGGCCTTCTCGTCCAAGGACCTGGTCCACTGGAAGGACCACGGCGTGATCCTCGACCTGGGCCCTGATGTGTCCTGGGCGGACAAGAACGCCTGGGCCCCCGCGATCGCCGAACGCGACGGCAAGTACTACTTCTACTTCTGTGCCGAGCAGCAGATCGGTGTGGCGGTGGCCGACTCCCCCGCCGGCCCCTTCAAGGACGCGCTCGGCAGGCCTCTGGTCGCCAAGGGCGGTTCGCTGAGCGGCCAGATGATCGACCCGGCGGTGTTCACGGACGACGACGGGCAGGCGTACCTGTACTGGGGCAACGGACACGGGTACGTGGTGCCGCTGAACGACGACATGGTGTCGTACGACGCGGCGAAGGTGCGGGACATCACCCCGGACAACTTCCGCGAGGGCGCCTTCGTGATCAAGCGGAACGGCACGTACTACTTCATGTGGTCCGAGGACGACACCCGCAGCGAGAACTACCACGTGGCGTACGCGACCGGACCGTCCCCGCTCGGCCCGTGGACCAAGCAGGGCACGATCCTGTCCAAGCGCCCCGAGTACGGCATCAAGGCCACCGGCCACCACTCGGTGGTCAACGCCCCCGGCACGGACGACTGGTACATGGTCTACCACCGGTTCGCGTTGAACGGCCCCGGCAGGGCGGGCGGGGACGGCATGCACCGGGAGACCACCATCGACCGCATGGAGTTCGCGGCCGACGGGACGATCGAGCCGGTGCTGCCGACTCTGGAGTCGATCAAGCCGGTACGGCGGTAGCTCCCCGGCTCGGCCCCTCGTCCCGCCCATGGTGGTGCTGCCCGTGGCCAGGAGCGCGGTCACGGGCACGCATACGGCCTCCAGCCCCGGAGGTACGTCTCCCGCGTATGCACCGCGGCCTCCGCGTCCGTGAGCCGGGGCCGGTTCTCGGGTACCGAAATCACCGCGCCCGGACCGGAGTTGGCGTACTCGCCAAAGCGCATGGTCTGCCACGGGTACGCCTCACGCATGTTGGTGTACGGCGTCACCGCGTCGATGCCCGGCCCCAGCCAGGTGTCCCTGACGACCAACGAGGGCCAGGCGGTCGTCTCGTACGACGGCACCCAGGGCCGCGCGATCTTGTACGCCCCGTCCTCGGCACCGGATGTGACCCGGCCGCGCACGGCGAGGAATCCGTAGGGGTTCGCGCGGGCCGTCGAGGGGGCGAAGACCATGCCCTCGGGTTTGAAGGACACGTCCCGGTCCAGGGTGTGGAAGTGGCAGTGCTCGAAGACGGCGGTGGCGCGCCCGAACACGAAGTCCACATCGCCCTCGATGTAGCAGTCGCGGTAGTACTGCCGGTCGAAGGCGTCCAGCGCGGTGGTGTCCGCGAACAGCGTGTCCTGGTGGGCCAGCAGGCGGACGTCGTCGAAGTGCGAACGATCACCGGTGACATACGCGGCGACGGCCTGCGTGCCCGTGATCTCCGGGTGGTCCGCGCGCAGCCAGTCGTTGGCGATGGTCAGCCCGCGTACGGTCAGGCCGGGCGCCGCCGAGGTGAAGGTGGCGGAGCCCGCGGTGCCGTAGGTCGTGCCGTCGGGCTTCTTCGTGCCGTTGGCGTTGTCGTAGACGATCACGGCGTCGCGGGGGTCGCGGGTGGCACCGCGCAGGGTCAAGTTCCCTTTGTCGGCGGGTATGTTGACAACCTCGCGGTACGTCCCCGGGTGCACGACGATCGTCCAGCCGGCGCCGTCGACCGCGTCCACGGCGGCCTGGACGGAGCCGCCGGGTCGGACGTGGCGGACCCGGCGGCGGGCGTCCGCGAAGGCGGGGGTGGCGCCGGCGGCCACGAGGCCGCCGGCGATCCCGGCGAGCAGCGTGCGTCTGCGCACGTCAGCATGCCTTCCACGGCGCCCAGTCGCCGAGGTAGGCCCCACGGGTGTGCGCCGCGGCCTCCTCGTCCGTCAGCTGGGGCCGGTTCTCGGGGACGGTGATCTCGGCGCCGGGGCCGGTGTTGCCGTACTCGGCGAAGCGCTGGTCCTGCCAGGGGTGGGCGTCGCGCATGTTGGCGTAGGGCGCGACCGCGTCGATGCCGGGGCCGAGCCAGGTCTCCCGGACGGTGAGCATGGGGCGGGCGGTGGCGCTGGAGCTGGGCACCCAGGGGCGGGCCACCTTGTAGTAGGTGTCGGGGGCCTCGCTCGTCACCCGGCCGCGCAGGACCAGGTAGCCGTACGGGTTGGCGCCCTCGGTCGAGGGGGCGAAGACGAAGCCGTACGGGGCCGAGGAGAGGTCCGTGCGGTTGAGCGTGCGGAAGTGGCAGTGCTCGTAGACGGCCGTGGCCCGGCCGAAGACGAAGTCGACGTCGCCCTCGACGTAGCAGTGGGAGAAGTACTGGCGGGCGAAGAGGCTGGAGGAGTTGGAGTCGGCGTACAGGGTGTCCTGGTGGCCGAGGAAGCGGCAGTGGTGGAAGGCCGAGCGGTCGCCCTGCACCTTGATGGCGACGGCCTGGGTGCCGCTGATCTCGGGGTGCTCGGCGCGCAGGAAGTCGTTGGCGAAGGTGATCCGGCGGGCGGTGAAGCCGTCCCCCCGGACGGTGGTGGTGGCGGAGCCGGTGGTGCCGTAGTTGCCGGAGCCGTCGGGCTTCGGGGTGCCGGCCGCGTTGTCGTAGACGATGACGACGTCGCGCGGGCCGTCGCCGGCGCCGAGCCAGGTCATCTCCGTGCGGGAGCGGTCGACGGAGACCGTCTCCCGGTAGGTGCCCGGCGCGATGACGAGGGTCCAGCCGCTGCCGGTCGCGGCGGTCACGGCGGCCTGGACGGAGGTGTGGTCGCCCCGGCCGTGCGGGTCGACGTACAGGGTCTGTGCGTTCAGGCGCGCGGCCGGGGAGCCGTGGCGCCCGAACGGGCGCCGTGCGGCGGCTCGCGCGGGGGTGGGCGCGAGGCCGAGGGCGGCGCCGGCACCGGCGGTCGCCAGCAGGAAACCCCTTCTGGACAGGGGAAGTCGGGGGCGGGGCGAGGCCATGCGGGTGCTCCTTCGCAGTGCGGGACGTTCTGGGGGTGGTGTCGGCTGTTTCCTCGCCGTGGGGGGTGCGGGGCCGGGGCGGCGGTGCGCCCCGGCCCGGTGGTGCGGCAAGCGGCGTCGGGGAAGTTCGGGTGTGTTCCCGCGCCCGCCGCGGCAGCGGCTCGTGTCGCCGCCGGTGCGTGCTCTCGGCGTGCCGGACGCAGGTCCTCGATGGGGTCCCCCCCCCCGCTCGAGCGAAGCCGAGAGTGGGGGAGGAGCTACTTGGGCCTTTGGCCGGTGCGGCGAGTGGGGGTCCCCCTCTGGGGGAGCGTGCCGGGCGGCGTGGGGGCGTGCCCGAACTTCCCCGGGGTCGCTCAGGTCAGCACACGCGGCCGGCGCCCGCGCGGTGGTCGACGATCCACGGGATCGACCGCGGCGGGTGGACCTGGGTGCGCAGGGTCGGCGTCCAGCCGGCGCCGGACCGGAGGGTCTCCTCGGGGATCTCCGC
This sequence comes from Streptomyces sp. NPDC002845, assembly GCF_053591955.1. Classification (NCBI taxonomy): domain Bacteria; kingdom Bacillati; phylum Actinomycetota; class Actinomycetes; order Kitasatosporales; family Streptomycetaceae; genus Streptomyces; species Streptomyces sp. NPDC002845. The sequence goes on from NZ_JBSFUU010000008.1 coordinate 78,722, forward strand.
GTTGTGCACGGCGATCAGATCGGTGAGCTTGCCGTTGACGTAGTTGTTCTCGGCGGTGAGCGGCTCGTCGTTCCACCTCTTCAGCGTCTTGGCGGCGCTGACCCCGGGCGTCAGCGAGAACGCGTTGTCCGTGGCGTACAGGTGGGAGGCGATGCCGATGCCGAAGGTGTAGCCGTACTTCTGGCCCTTGGTCACGGCGAAGTGGTTGTTGTAGACGTCGACCTCGCCGAACCGGACGCGCGGCGCACGCTCGACGATGCCCTCGAAGCGGTTGTGGTGGAGCGTGACCTTGAGCTTGCCCTCGTCGGTCGCGCCGGCGCTGTTGCTGTTCCCGATCAGCATGGTCTTGTCGTGGTCCTCGAAGGAGTTCCAGGACGCCGTCACGTAGTTGGCGCCGCGCACGATGTCGAGCAGGCCGTCGTGCTGCTGGTAGGTCTTGCCGAAGTAGGTCGGCAGGGAGCTGTCGGGGTAGCGGCCGTCGGTGAGCGTGTTGTGGTCGATCCACACATGGGTGGCGCCGTAGACGACGACGGCGTCGTACTCGGAGTTCCAGGCGCCGGTGTTGTTGTCGTCGGTCGGGTCCCACTGCGGGAAGCAGTCGATCGGGGCCTCGATGGTGAGGTTGCGGACGATGACGTTGTCCACGGCCCGGATCTGGAGGCTGCCGCCGAGGATCCCGGAGTTCTTGCCGACGCCGACGATGGTGGTGTTGGCCGGGACGTTCGCCTTGATCGCCTTGTCCTGGTTGTCGGCGGACGCGTCCCGCAGGTCCTCCTGGGGCCCGCTGACCGGGTTCTCGTAGCCCCAGACGGCGGGGTCGTAGTCGGCGAGGTACTGCTGGAAGTCGTACCCCTCGGCCTCGAACGCCTCGCACCCGGCGGATACGGCGTCGATCATCCCCTTGACCTTGATGATCTTCGGCGCCGTCCCGCCGTCCTTCAGCGCGGCTCTGAACTCCTCCCAGGTGGTGACGGTGTAGACGTGCTCGGCGTCGGCGTCCGCGCCGCCCGTGGTCCCGGCCCCCTGCGAGGCCCACCCGTCGTTCGCGGCGAGGGTCTCACGACCGAGGTCGCGCCCTTGGGCCTGGGCCTGGGCGGAGGTGGTGGTGACGGTGAGGACTAGGGCGGTGCAGGCAAGTACGGATGTCATGACATGGGCATGCCAGTAACGAGAGCGCATGGGGATGCGGCTTCCTTTCGAGCAAGGGGAGATTGGGGCGCGCCCCTAAGGGGCGCGGGGCTGTGGCAATGTGCGGCTCCGCCGCGTGGGCGCGACCAGCCGCATACGGCCTCAGCTAAAAAACCGGCCTGCAACGGAGCGCTACGCCTCAGGCCAACTGATCCACGACTCCGGGATCTCGTCCTCAAGCCGACAGACATCACGCGGCAGGAGAACCCTCCGCCGCAACAACTCGGAGACCACCAGCCGGGCCACGGCAATGGCCCCCGGCGGATTGAAATGCGTGTTGTCCTGCTCGGTCTCGGTCCAGTTGAAGTACTTCTTGGTCTCCTCGACCCCGAGCTCCTGCCACAGCGCCATGGACAGCGCGTGGATGTCGAGGAGGGCGACCCCCTCGTCGGCGGCGAGCGCACGCATGGCCGCCGGGTACTCCCCATGGCTCGACCGCGCGTTGCCGTTCGCGTCGAACCGCCGGCGCTCCACGGGGGTGGCGAGGACCGGCCGGGCACCCCGGGCGCGGGCGCCGTCGATGTACTGGCGCAGATGGTCCTGGTAGGTGGTCCAGGGCTCGGTGTAGCGGGTGGGGTCGGCGGACTTGGAGTCGTTGTGGCCGAACTGGATGACCAGGAAGTCCCCGGGCCGAATGGCTTCAAGTATGGCGTCGAGCCGGCCCTCGTCGATGAAGCTCTTCGAACTCCGGCCGTTCACGGCGTGGTTGGAGACCTTCAGGTCCCGGTGGAGGAAGAACGGCAGGGCCATGCCCCAGCCGGTCTCGGGCGCGGCGTCGGCGTACTTCTGGGCGGCGGTGGAGTCGCCCGCGATGAAAAGGGTGCGCGCTCGGCGCGCTGTCGTCGCGGCGGATGCGGGTCCCGTCGCGGCGACGGCGAGGGGGACGGCGGCGAGGGCCGCCGTGGTGACCTGTCTGCGGGTGAGGGTCACGACGGTGTGCCTTTCAGGTTGACAATTCAGATGATTCCGGACGGTTCCTCATACTTTCGGGCGTGGGGGGTGGAGGGACCGGCGGCGGGGCGCGACGTGCTGTCCGCCGCCGGTCCTGTTCTGTGCGCGTGTGGAGTCAGCGGGCCGGGGTCAGCCCTTCTGCTCGTCCCACTCCGCCTGCGCGTCGTTGAGCTGCTCGGCCATGGTGTCCAGGAAGTCCTTGGCGCTCATGTCGCCGATGAGGACCTTCTGGAAGCTCGGCTCGTTGTCGGCCTTGGACAGGGTGTTCCAGTCCGGCAGGTAGTACGGCAGCTGGACGATCGAGGTGGAACCGTCGTTCAGTGCCGTGGCCGCGAGCTTGGTCGGCTCGGCCTCGCCGATCCACTCGTCCTGGGCGGCCTCCGTGTTGGACGGGATGGCGCCGGCGGACTCGTTCCACTTGGAGTTCGACTCGTGGGAGGCGGCGAACTCGATGAACTTCCAGGCGGCGTCCTTGTTCTTGGAGCTCTTGAACATGCCGAGGCCGTCGACGGGGTTGGAGACCTGGACCCGCTTGCCGTCGGGGCCGGTGGGCTGCGGGATACCGCGGAACTTGTCGGTGCCCAGCGCCTTCACGTGGTCCTGGTAGGAGCCCAGGTTGTGGTTCAGCATCCCGATCGTGCCGGAGTCCCACTGGGCGACCATCTTGGTGAAGTCGTTGTTGAGGTCGGCCGCGGGGGTGACCCTCTTGAACAGGCCGGCGTACTTCTCCAGCGCCTCGACGTTCTTCGGGTCGTTGAGGGTGGTCTTCTCACCGCTCTCGTCCCAGAAGGACGTGATGCCGGACTGCCCGTACATCGCGTCCAGCGCCTGCGCGATGGAGCCGGCGCCGCCGCGGATGGTGTAGCCGAACTTGTTGTTCTTGGCGTCGGTGAGCTTCTCGGCGGCGTCGTAGAACGCGTCCCAGGTGGTCGGCTCGTCCAGCCCGGCCTCGTCGAACAGGTCGGTGCGGTAGTAGAGGACGCCGTTGTTGGCGGAGGTCGGGATCGAGTACATGTCCTCGTCGGAGCCGCCGGCCACCTTCACCGACTCGACCATGGCCTCGTTGAGCTTGCCGTTCAGGGACGACCCGGCGAGACGGTCCTGCAGTGGCTCCAGCGCGTCCTGGGCGGCGATCCCGGCGAGCATGGCCGCGCCGACCCCGCCGACGTCCGGCAGGCCGCCGCCCTGGATGGCGGTGTCGTACTTGGACTGCACCTCGGTGGAGGCGACGCCGACGTACTCGACGTCGATGTCCGGGTTGGCGTCCTCGAAGTCGGCGATGATCTCCTGCCAGATGTCGGTGCGGACACCGCCGTTGTTGTCCCAGAAGACGATCTTGCCCGTGCCGCTGCCTTCGGCGCCCTCTTCGCCGCCCGCGCCGCTGCCGTCGTCACCGCAGGCGGTGGCGGTCAGCGCGAGCGCGGCGCTCAGGGCGACGGCGGCCGATACGCGGCGCCCGCCTGTGGTGCTTCTGCGAATGCTGATCTTCATTGGTCGGCTCTCTTCTTCTGGATCCAACGAGGGTTTGTGAAGTTGTGGGGGGGGTTGCGGGCCGCCGAGCGGACTCAGCGACGGTCGGTGTGCGGAGCCCAGCCGTCCGTTCCCGCGAGGTACCTGGCGACCGTGTACGTGTCCGCGTCCGCGTCCGGCAGCTGCGGCCGGTCGGCGGTGACGCCCGCGCCCGGCCCGTAGGTGCCGTACTCGGCGAAGCGCGCGTCCTTCCACGAGAAGCCGCTCATGTCGGTCCACGGAGAGGACTTGACCGCGGCGGGCAACTCGGTGTCGCGGAAGAGGACCTGGGCGATGGCGTCCGGCTCGCCGCCCGGGTGCCAGGGCCGACCGAGGTGGAAGGTCCCGGCGGGCGCGTCGCTGACGACCTCCGACTTCGTGATCAGGAAGCCGTACGGGTTGTTCTTCCAGGTCGAAGCGGCCGTGATGTAGCCGTTGTTGCTCGTCGACCCACGGCTGAGGGCCTTGATCACGGAACGCTCGATGACGGTGGTCGCGCGTCCGTAGATGAAGTCGACATCGCCCTCGATGTACGAGTCGCGGATGTAGACCCGGCTGATGACGTCCAGCTTGGGGCTGTCCGTCATGAGGGTGTCCTGGTTGCCCAGGAAGGCCGTGTCCTCGAAGACGATCCGGTCGCCCCTCGTCTTCATCGCCAGGGCCTGCTCGCCGTTCAGCTCGTGCGCGGCCTCGTCGAAGTCGTTGCTGAAGGTGAGGTGGCGGGCCGTCACGTCGCCGGCGTCGATCCGCACGGTGGCGCTCCCGGTGGAGCCTCCGAACGCGGCGGGCGTGTCGTAGACGATGACGGTGTCGGAGCGATCTTGTCCAGTCCCCTGCAGCACCAAATTCGGCTTGTTCGTGGGGATGTGGACCTTCTCGCGGTACGTGCCGGGCGCGATGCGGATCGTGACCGTGCCGTCGTTGCCGGAGGGCACGGCGTCCACGGCGGCCTGGACGGCCGGGTAGTCGGCGGGCACGTTCAGCACGGTGTTCGTGCCGAGCTGCTTCTGCGGCCCGGAGAAGCGGCTGACCAGCGCGGGGACGGCGGCCGCCGGGTCGAGCCGGTAGTCGTAGAAGTCCTTCGGGTCGAAGGCAGCGCCCCACTCGTCGTGCCGCCCGCTGGTGTTCTTCAGGATCGACCCGCGCTCCACCAGCTCGGCGGTGTCGTCGGCCTGGTAGGGATGCTGGACACCGTCGTAGTAGCTGTTCTCGATCACCATCCTGGTCCGGCCGCGCGACCAGCTGGCGTATGTCCACGTCGGGTCGCCGTCGGCCGGCTGCTCGGAGAAGTAGTTGTTGTACAGGTGCGCGTAGGCGCAGTTGTCGGCGGACGGGTTGCGCTGTTTGGTGCCCCGGAACCAGTTGTGGTCGAGGGTGAGCTGTGTCCTGACGTTCGAGGTCCAGCCGATGCCGAGGGTCTTGTTGTTGTTCTCGAAGCGGTTGTAGGAGACGGTGACGTACTCGCTGTCCTTGCGGATGTCGAGCTGCCCGTCGCAGATGCGCGAGAAGCGGTTGTGGTCGATCCAGACGTGGTGGACGGTGTCCATCTGGATGCCGTCGAAGTCGGTGTCCTTGCAGTCCCAGTCGCCCTCGACCGCCGAGTCCCGGATCGTCAGGTTGCGGATGATCACGTTGCTGGTGCCGGGGTTGAGGTGCAGCTCGCCGTGGACGATCTCGCCGGTACGGCCGACGCCGATGATCGTCTTGTTCGAGGCCACGACGATGTCCGACCCGAAGGGCTCGACGTCGATGGCCCCGGAGACGCGGATGACGTACGGCTCCTCGGCCGCCGCGTACGCCGCCAGCGAGGCATGGTCGGTGACGGTGACCACCTTGCCGCCCGCGCCGCCGGTGGTGCCCCCGGCGAGGGAGGCGAAGCCATGGGGCTTGTCGCTCCGGCTCCGGTGCGACTCGGGGCCGGGCCCGGTGGCCTCGGCGGACCCGGCGGCCTCGGCGGCCTCGGCGGGGGTGAACGCCCCGATGACGAAGGAGGCCACCAGGGCGGTGACGGCGGCGAGGGTTCTCCCTCTGCCCGGCAAGCGCTTGCTACGGAGGTGCGTCATTGCGGCTCCCAACAGGCGTACGACGACGTGGTGTCAGGCGGTCGTGGTTCTCGTGGCGGTGATGCGGAACTGCGTGAACGTGGCCGCCCCGGCGTGTCCCGCGCCGGTGGGCGCGACCGCGAAGAGGCCGAGCAGGGCGCCGACCCAGCGCCAGGGGGTGGCGGCGAAGACCTGGCCGGAGGGCTGCCACCCCTGGCCGTCGCCGACGTCGGCCGAGAAGCTACAGCGCGCCCCGGCCCCGATCTCGATCCGCAGCCGGGCCGTCCCCCCGGGCGCCGGCCGAGGATGCTCGGCGTCCCGCTCCCGATCGGCGACCCCTTCCGCGAACCGGTGCACCAGGTGCATGCTCCCGTCCGCGCCCCGCTGGAGCCCGATCCAGCTGAACGCGTCCCCGAGCACCGCGAACCCGGCCCGCGCCCCCGGCTCCTCGCTGTCGAGCCGCAGCTCCACCTCGGCCGAGCACGACATCCCCGGCAGCCGCTGGGTGAGCACGTTCGGCAGCTTGCGCAGATCGTGCGCGTCCACGGTGCGTACGCAGGCCAGCCGCAGCCCGTCCCCGGAGTGCTCGGTGGCCCACCCGTGCTCCGGGTTGGCCGTCCACTGCCACTGCCGGCCGTACCGCCCACCGGGGAAGTCGTCGTCGGTCGCGGGCGCCGCGAGCGGCTGCGGCGGCAGGTCCGGCTTCCGGTGCTCGGCGACGGGGGCGCCCTCGTCGCCGAGCACGGGCCAGCCGTCCGGTCCCCAGCGCATCGGCTGGAGGTGCACGACACGGCCGTACGCGCCCCGCTGCTGGAAGTGCGCGAACCAGTGCTCGCCGGTCCGGGTGCGCACCCAGCCACCCTGGTGCGGCCCGTTGACCTGGGTGTCCTTCTGCTCCAGGGCGATCCGCTCCTCGTACGGCCCGAAGAAGCCGCGTGAGCGGAAGACGCCCTGCCAGCCGGTCTCCACGCTCCCGGCGGGGGCGAAGATCCAGAACCAGCCGTCGTATTGGTACAGCTTGGGGCCTTCGAGGGTGAACCAGCCGGGTATCCGGTCCGCGTCGACGATCACCTTGCCCTCGTCGAGCAGTCCGGTGCCGTCGGGCCGCATACGGTGCCCGGTGAGACGGTTCTTGATGCCGGAGCGGGACTTGGCCCAGGCGTGCACGAGGTACGCCTCGCCGGTCTCCTCGTCCCACAGCGGGCACGGGTCGATGAGCCCCTTGCCCTCCTTGATCAGGTGCGGCCGGGTCCAGGGGCCCCGGATCGCGGGGGCGTTGACCTGGAAGACGCCCTGGTCGGGGTCGCCCCAGAAGATCCAGAACCGGTCGTCGTAGTGCCGGAGCGAGGGTGCCCACACTCCGCAGTCGTGCCGGGGCGTCCTGAACTCGGTGGCCGGTTCCAGGCGACCGAGGGCGTGGCCGACCAGCGTCCAGTTGACCAGGTCCCGGGAGTGCAGCAGGGGAAGACCCGGGACCCGGCCGAAACTGGACGCGGTCAGGTAGTAGTCGTCGCCGACGCGCAGGAGGTCAGGGTCGGACCAGTCGGCGTTCAGCACCGGGTTGCGGTAGGTCCCGTCTCCGAGGTCCGGGCCGATGATGCTCATGGGCTCACCGCCTTCCGTACGAGCGCCGCCGCCTCGGCCCGGTCGAGCCGGCCGTCGGCGACGACGGTCACGATCCGGCGCACGGCGGTCTCCCCCGGCTCGATCGGCAGCCGCTCCTCGTGCGCGAGGGAAGAGCCGACGCCCGGGTACTCCTCGGCGCGCACGAACCACGGGTCCCGGCGGGTCCGTTCGGTGGCCCCGGCGAAGACCAGCGTCCAGGTGGTGCCGGCGAGGGCGAGCCAGTCGGCGCGGGTGCCGTGTACCGCTGACTCGCCCTCCGTCCCGGCGGTGAACACCCTCGGTGCCGCAGCCTCCTTGCGGGCGCGCCAGAAGAAGCCGCCGTAGGCCGCGCCGGGGCGCCCGTTGGTGGCCGGACTGCCGATCGACAGCTGGCCGGTGGTGGTGTTGGTGAGCGAGAACGTGAAGTCCAGCGCCCAGGCGGACTCGGTGAGTTCGGTGGCCGCGACAGTACGGCGCTCACGCAGCAGCTCCCGGTGCGCGGCCGTCCAGCGCAGTTCCTCGACGAAGCCGTCGGGGTCCCGCAGCTGGAAGGCGGAGTGCCGCTGGGCGCCGTGGTTGTCGAGCTCGGTGGGTCCCTGATCGCGGACGAAGGTGCGCCCGCCCCAGAAGTTGTGCCCCTCGACGTCGGGAACGGCGACACCGACGCCGAGGTGGTGAATGTGGTCGGCCGGGCTGAACTCCGTGACGGCCGTACCGGACAGGGTGGTCACGGGGTGCAGATAGGGGCGGGGCGCGAGCCGGTCCGGCAGTTCGGGCCGGGTGATGTAGCGGCCGACCGGGCGGCCCGCGACGCGCAGGACCAGGGAGTCGTGGTTCATCCTGTGCTCACCTCATTCGGCAGAGCTTGGGAAGAAGCGCTCGGAGTGGCTTCGGGCAGCGCCCAGGAGGCGCCCAGTTCGGAGTAGAGGGCGAGGGTGTCGGCGGCGGCCGCGACCAGACCGTCGATGCCGTGGACGATCCGGCGGTTCTCCCCCGGCACGCGGTGCCAGGCCTCGGCGGGGAGCGCGAGCGGGTCCGGGGCCTGGCGGATGGCCTCGACGACCTTCATGAAGGCGCCGGTCGCGTCGGGGGTGACCAGCAGTTCGGTGCCCTCGGTGAGATGGGCGACGAGGTTCTCCAGCAGGTCCGTACGGCCGTACTCGATCTCCTCGGGGCCGTGTCCGGCCCGCTGTACGAGCACGCGGTCCTGCTTGTACCAGAAGGTGATCCGGCCGCTGGTGCCGTGGACGACGACGTACGGCTCGTCCGGGTGCTCGGCGCACAGGGTCGCGGCGACGGTGATCCGGCCGCTGTGCGCGGTGGTGACGCGCACGCACGAGGTGTCGTCGGACTCGATGTCGTTGGCGCGCAGCAGCTCGGTCTCGATCTCGGCGACGTCCTCGGCGCGGGTGGAGCCGTCGAGGGCGAGCGCGGTGGCGACGGCGTGGGCGAGGGGGTTGGTGAGCGCCCCGTCGATCACGTCGACACCGTTCAGCCGCCGCTTGCCCGCCCAGGGCGCCCGCCGGTAGTACGCCTCGTCGCGCGCCCAGGCCCCGCCGCCGCCGATGCCGACCACCGTGCCGAGCAGGCCCTCGGCGACCATCGCCCGGATCGCGGGCACGGCGTGCGAGCCGAGCGACTGGAACCCGATCTGGCAGGCGACCCCGGCCGCGGCGACCCCGTCGGCCATGCGGCGGAACTCGGCGTAGGAGGGGGCCGGCGGCTTCTCCAGCAGGAGGTGGACGCCCTTTTCGGCGGCGGTGAGCGCCAGGTCGGTGTGGGTGGGGATGGGCGTGCAGATCACGGCGACGGCGGCGCCGGTGGAGTCGAGGAGGGCGCCGAAGTCGGCGGACTGCTCGGGGGTGCACTCGGGGGTGCCGAGGCCCTCCAGCTCCTCGTCGGTCAGCGGGCTCAGCTCGCAGACGCCCGCCAGCCGTACGAGCCCCTTCTCCTGAAGGCGGCGGATGTTGGCCAGGTGCCAGCGTCCGTGGCCGCGCGCACCGGCCAGGACGACGGGCAGAGGCAGGTCGTAAGAGGTGGTCATGGAATCCTCCCGGCGCCCGCGCCCCGCGCGACCTCGCGGTCCGCCCGCCGGGCGCTGTCGATCTCCCCGTGCAGCGTGGGCGTCCAGCCGACATCCGCCGTGAGGTCGCGCTCGCTTCCGGAGTTGTACGCGTTGTAAACGGCCAGCAGGTCGACCGGGTAGCCGTTGAAGAGGGTGCCGGTCTGGTGCAGGGCCGTGCCGTTCCAGCTCTTCACCAGGTCGGCGACCTCGACATGGCCGGGCGTGGTGAAGGCGTTGTTCTCGGCGTACACGGCGGACTCGGTGCCGATGCCGAGGGAGTACCGGTAGTCGTGGGCGTCGGCCGGGACGACGTACCGGTTGTTGTAGAGGTGCACCTGCCCGAAGCGGACGCGGGGCGCGCGCTGGACGAGGTTGTCGAACTCGTTGTGGTGCAGGGTGACCCGGAGCTTCCCGCGGTCGCCGGTGGCCGAGTCGCTGTTGCCGATGAGCATCGCCTTGTCGTGGCCGGTGAACCGGCTCCACGACACGGTGACCAGGTCGGATGCGTTGGTGATGTCCAGCAGGCCGTCGTGGCGCAGGTAGTTGCGGGCGTAGTAGGTCGGCTCGTCCTCGTCGGGGTGGCCCTTGTCGCTGACGGTGACGTGGTCGATCCAGACGTGGGTGGCGCCGCGCAGCCAGATGTTGTCGTACGCGGTCTTCCAGTCGCCCAGGCCGCCGGAGTTGGGCTGCCAGACGGGGAAGCAGTCGTAGGCGTCGCGGAGTTCGAGGTTGCGGACGATGACGTTGTCCGCGCCCTTGAGCTGGAGGCCGGCGCCCTTGAGGACGGCTGAGGAACCGAGCCCGACGATGGTGGTGTTGGAGCCGACGGCCAGTTGGACCCGTTCGGCCTGCCTGGCCGCCGACGCCTGCCGGGCCTCCTCCTGCGGGCCGCTCGGCCTGGCGGAGCCCCAGGTGCGCGGGTCGTACGCGGCGAGATACTTCTTCAGCTCGTAGCCGTCGGTCGCGTAGTCCTCGCAGTCCAGCTTCTTCCCGTCGTCGGTGGTGTTGGCGTCGATCGTCCCGGCGATGCGGATGATCTTCGGGGTCGCGCTGCCGCCGTCCAGGGCGCGGACGAGCTCGCTCCGGTTCCGTACGGTGAAGACGTGGTCAGCGGCGGCGGTGGAACCCCCCGTGGTACCACCGTCGGCCGCCGCCCAGCCGTCGTTCGCGGCCAAGCGGGTCCGGGGAAGTGAGGGTGCGTTCCCGCGTCGTTCGGTGCGTGCTCTCGGCGTGCCGGACGAAGGTCCTCGTAGCGGAGCTACTTGGGCCTTTGCCCGGTGCGGCGAGAGTGCGTGCCGGGCGGCGTGGGGGCGTGCCCTCACCTCCCCGGGGTCGCTCAGTGTGTCGCGGCTGATGTCGCGGGACTCGGCCCCCGCCGGAGTGCTGAGGGTCAGGCCCAGCAGCCCGGCCACGGCGATCAGTTGGACTCTTCTCATCCCTTCACCGCCCCTGCGCTGAAGCCGGTGATCAGCCACTTCTGGATGAAGGCGAAGACGATGACGACGGGTACGGCGGCGATGATGCCGCCCGCGGCGAGCGCGCCCAGGTCGACGCTGTCGGCGCTGAGGAGGGTGTTGAGGCCGACGGGGATGGTCTGCTTGCCCTGGTTGTTGAGGAACATCAGGGCGAACAGGAAGTGGTTCCAGGAGTGCACGAAGGCGAAGGAGCCGACGGCGATCAGACCGGGCCGCAGCAGCGGCAGCACGACCACCCGGAAGGCGGTGAACCGGTTGCAGCCGTCGACCCAGGCCGCCTCTTCCAGTGAGTACGGGACGTTCTTGATGAAGTTGCTGATGAGGATGATCGACAACGGCAGCTGGAACACGGTCTCGGCGAGGATGACGCTGCCGAGTGAGTTGATCATCTGCAGCTCGGCGAAGATCTGGAACAGCGGCACCAGGAGCAGCGCGCCCGGCACGAACTGGGAGCACAGCAGCGCCAGCATGAACGCGTTCTTGACCTTGAAGTCGAACCGGGCGAGGGCGTAGCCGCCGGCGAGGGCGACGACCGTAGTCATCACCAGGGTGGCGACGCCGACGAGGACGCTGTTCTGGAAGTAGACGCTGAAGCTTCGCTCGTTCCACACCTTCTCGAAGTGCACGGACGTCATCGGCCAGGGCACGAGCGAGGTCGACCCGGCCGGGCGCAGCGCGAAGAGCAGGATCCAGTAGAAGGGGACGAGGGTGAAGACCAGGTAGACGGACAGGGGGAAGTAGATCTGCCAGCGCGGTACCTCGTCCCAGGAGCGGCGGGTCTTGCGCGGCCGCGGCGGGGGTTCCTCGGCGGCGGGGGCGAGTCGCATCGGGACGATGGTCTCGGGGGCCTTGGTGGTCACTTGGACTCGCCTCCGAACTTGCTCAGCCGCAGATAGACGATCGAGCAGAAGAGCAGGATCACGAACGCGACGGTGGTCAGGGCCGACGCGTAGCCGAAGTTGTGGGCGTCGACGCTGGTGTTGGCGACGTAGAGCGGCAGGGTCGTGGTCACGCCCGCGGGTCCGCCGCCGGTCAGGGTGTAGAGCAGGTCGACGTTGTTGAACTCCCACACCGCGCGCAGCAGCGTGGACAGGATGATCGCGTCCTTCAGATGCGGCAGCGTGATGTGGAAGAACTGCCGGAAGCGGCTGGCGCCATCGACCTCGGCTGCCTCGTAGAGGTCCTTCGAGATGGACTGGAGGTCGGCGAGGATGAGGATCGCGAAGAAGGGGACACCGCGCCACAGGTCGGCGACGATCGCGGCCCAGAAGACGGTGCCGGTGTCCGACAGCCAGCTCGTGCCGTACGCGCCGATGCCCATGTCGGCGAGGTAACGGGTGATGCCGGTCTGGGAGTTGTAGAGCAGCACCCAGATCGCGGAGGTCAGCACACCGGACACGGCCCAGGGCGAGAAGACCATCGCGCGTCCCAGACTCCGGCCCACGAAGGTCTGGTTGACGATCAGCGCGAGGGCGAGACCGAAGAGCAACTGCAGTCCGACCTCGACGACCACCCACTTGGCGCTGAAGACCAGAGTGTCCCAGAACAGCGGGTCCTCGGTGAAGGCGTGGACGAAGTTGTCGAAGCCCGCGAAGCCGTTACGCCAGGGCTTGGTGGGGTTGTAGTGCTGCAGGCTGTAGTAGAAGACGCTGATGACCGGGTAGGCGATGAAGCCCAGCATCAGCAGGGCTGCCGGAGCGATCAGCAGGTACGGGAGCCTGCGCGGGGTCGCGGAGGCACGGCGCCGCCGGGGTGGCCTGGGCGGTTTCGCCACGGCTGCGGCTTGGGCCATGACTGTTCTCCGTTTCTCATACGTGGTGCGTTCTGGTGCGTCTCGTGCGGGGAAGCGCTTTCCGTATCAACGTGCGAGATTCCGGCCGTCCTGGGATCGACCGTGGGGTGGTACCGCGTTCAGCCCGCGTACGGGTCCTGCACCTTGCCCGGCCGCGCGAGGAACTCGAAGTCGCAGCCGGTGTCCGCCTGGGTGATCTGTTCGTTGTAGAGCGCGCCGTAGCCGCGCTCGTACCGCTCGGGCGGCGGCGTCCAGTCCGCCCTGCGGCGCTTCAGCTCCTCGTCGTCCACGTGGAGCTGAAGGGTCCGTGCCTCGACGTCGAGCGTGATCGGGTCCCCGGTCCTGACCAGGGCGAGCGGCCCGCCGACGTACGACTCCGGTGCCACGTGCAGCACGCAGGCGCCGTAGCTCGTGCCGCTCATCCGGGCGTCGGAGATCCGCACCATGTCCCGTACGCCCTGCTTCAGCAGGTGGTCGGGGAGGGGCAGCATCCCGTACTCGGGCATGCCCGGACCGCCCTTGGGTCCGGCGTTGCGCAGCACCAGCACGCTGTCGGCGGTGATGCCCAGCTCCGGGTCGTTGATGGTCCGCTGCATCGTCCGGTAGTCGTCGAAGACGACCGCGGGGCCGGTGTGCTTGAGCAGGTGCGGTTCGGCGGCGATGTGCTTGATGACCGCGCCGTCCGGGCAGAGGTTGCCGCGCAGCACTGCGACTCCGCCTTCGGCCGCGACCGGGTTGTCCCGGGTGCGGATGACGTCGTCGTCGTGGACGAGCGCGCCGTCGAGCTGTTCGCGCATCGTGTCGTACGACACCGTCGGCCGGTCGAGGTGGAGGAGGTCGGTGATCCGGGACAGGAACCCGGGGAGCCCGCCCGCGAAGTGGAAGTCCTCCATCAGGTATCTCCGGCCGCCGGGGCGGACGTTGGCCAGTACGGGGACGGTCCGTGCGATGCGGTCGAAGTCGTCGAGGGTGAGTGCCGCCCCCGCCCGTCCGGCCATGGCGATCAGATGGATGACGGCGTTCGTGGAGCCGCCGAGGCCCAGGACGGTCGTGACGGCGTCCTCGAAGGCCTCCTGGGTGAGGATGTCGGACAACTTACGGTCCCGGCGGACGAGTTCGACGATCCTGAGCCCCGAGGCGGCGGCCATCCGGTCGTGCCCGGAGTCGACGGCGGGGATGCTCGACGCGCCCGGCACGGTGACGCCGAGCGCCTCGGCGGCGGCGGTGAGCGTGGAGGCCGTACCCATCGTCATGCAGTGACCGGGCGAGCGGGCCAGACCGCTCTCCAGCTCCTGCATCTCGCAGTCGCCGATGAGCCCGGCGCGCTTGTCGTCCCAGTACTTCCACATGTCGGTACCGGAGCCGAGGACCTCGCCCCGCCAGTGCCCCGGCAGCATGGGTCCGGCAGGCACGAAGACGGCCGGCAGGTCCACCGACGCGGCCCCCATGAGCAGCGCGGGCGTGGACTTGTCGCAGCCGCCCATCAGCACGGCGCCGTCGACCGGGTACGAGCGCAGCAGCTCCTCGGTCTCCATCGCGAGCATGTTGCGGTAGAGCATCGGGGTCGGCTTCTGGAAGGTCTCGCTCAGCGTCGACACCGGGAACTCCAGCGGGAACCCGCCGGCCTGCCACACACCCCGCTTGACCGCCTGCGCCCGGTCGCGCAGATGGACGTGACAGGGGTTGATGTCACTCCACGTGTTGAGGATGGCGATGACCGGCTTGCCCAGGTGCTCCTCGGGCAGATAGCCGAGCTGGCGGGTACGGGCGCGGTGGCTGAAGGAGCGCAGGCCGTCAGTCCCGTACCACTGGTGGCTTCTGAGTTCTTCGGGGCCCTTCTCGTGTGCGTACTCGGGGTTCGTCATATGGACCACCCGGCGGCTATGGCGGCGACCTCGGCCCGCTCGTCCTCGGGCAGCGGCTTGCTCGGCGCGCGGACGTCGCGGCGGCACAGCCCGAGGGAGGCGAGGGCCTCCTTCACCACGGTCACATTGTTGGCGGAGGCGTCGGCTGCGCGGAGCTCCTCGAAGCGGCGGATCTGCTCCCAGACCTTCATGGCGGCCGGGTAGTCGCCGGATCGAAGCGCTTCGATCATGTTCAGCGAAACGGACGGGGCGACGTTCACCAGCCCCGAGGTGAAGCCGGTGGCGCCCGCCGAGAAGTACGAGGGCGCGTACGGCTCGGCGAGACCGGCGACCCAGACGAAGCGTTCGAGACCCGCGTCCCGGGCGAAGGCGGCGAAGCGGGCGGCGTCCGGGACGGCGTACTTGACGCCGATGACGTTCGGGCAGGCGTCGGCGAGTTCGGCGAGCCGGGCGCCGTGCAGCTGGGCGTTGCGGATGTACGGCACGACCCCCAGCTCGGGCACGGCCGCCGCGATCGCCCGGTGGTAGTCGACCCAGCCGGCCTGGGAGACGTACGGGTGGACGGGCTGGTGGACCATCACCATCTGCGCGCCGGCCTCGCGGGCGTGCCGCGCGGTGGCCACGGCGGTCGGCACGTCGTGCCCGACCCCGACCAGGATGACGGCCCGGTCGCCGACCTCGTCCATGGTCAACTCGGTGACGAGCTGCCGCTCTTCGGGGGTCAGGGCGTAGAACTCACCCGTGTTGCCGTTCGGCGTCAGGGTGCTGATCCCGCCGTCGAGCAGGCGACGCAGCAGGGCCCGGTGGGCGCCCTGGTCGACGGTGCCGTCCTCGGCGAACGGTGTCACCGGGATCGCCACCACGTCGGCCAGGGCCGCCCGTTGGGTCTCGAACGTCACGCTGCTCATTGATGACCTTCCTCTTCGTGGGCCTCGGGTGCGCCCGCCCCGGCTTCCGGGACCTCGGCCTCGGGGAAGGCCCGGTGGACGAATGACGCGATGTGCGCGTGCAGGGCGACGGCGGCTCCGTCGGCGTCGCCTTCGAGGGCGAGCCGCAGGATCTCCTTGTGCTCGGCGGCCTCCCGCTCCCAGGAGGGGTTCGCGGCCCAGGCCACCGCCGAGACCAGCGCCGCCTGGTCCCGCACCTCGTCGAGCATCCGGCCGAGCAGCGGGTTGCCGCACGACACGTACAGGGCGCGGTGGAACTCCCGGTTGGCCAGGGAGCGTTCGGCGGTGTCGGCGGCCTGGTCGGAGCGGGTGAGCGCGTCACGCGCCGCGTCCAGCGAGGACCCGCGCCGCACGGCCCGCCTCAGGGCCTCCGGCTCCAGGAGCAGCCGTACGTCGTAGACCTCCCGCGCCATGTCCGCGTCCACCATGCGCACCGTGACGCCCTTGTACTGGCTCATCACGACGAGCCCGGTCCCGGCCAGCGTCTTCAGCGCCTCGCGCACGGGCGTCTTGGACACCCCGAACTGCGCGGCCAGCTCGGTCTCGACCAGTGCCTGACCGGGCGTCAACTGCCCGGTGAGGATGCGGTGTTTGATCCCCTCCAGCACGTACTGCGTGCGGGACGGGATCGGCATGGGCACAGAGGTCATGCGCGCCTCTCGGGGTCACGGAGGCTCCAGGGGCGGAGCCTCGCGTATCTGATCTCGCGTATCGCGTCTCATATATGACGTACGAAGTACGACGCGTTGAAGGTAGGAGGGGCGTGGTGTTTCGTCAATGCTTCTGTCAAAAGAAGTTGAAGTGACGCCGGGACGCGCCCTCAGACGATCACGGTGGCGCCTTCACGAGCGGCCTCGGCCGGCCCTCCGAACGCGACAGCGGCCCGCTCGGTCGCCTCCTGCCGCGTGAGTGTCGGCCCCACATGCGTGACCAGCAACCTGCTCGCGCCCTTCGCGTACGCACCCGCGTCCTCCGGCGTCAGATGCACCCGCTCTTCGCCTTCGCGATGCCGGTCGATGTCCGCCTCGCAAAGAAACACGTCCGCCCCGCTCGCCAGTTCGGTCAGCGCCTCGCACGGCCCACTGTCCCCCGAGTACGCGAGAACCCGCCCCTGACACTCGGCGCGCAGCCCGTACGCCTCACTGTCGTGGGCGACGGCGCGGGAGGTGAGGCTGAGGTTCCGGTGCCGGACGGTATGGCCGTCGCACAGGGGCCGGAAGTCGAAGACGCCGCTCAGGAAGGTGGCATCGGGCCGCCCGAAGAACCCCGCGAGCCGCTGCCCGCAGTCGCCGGGCGCGTAGACGGGAAGCGGCGCGGACAGGGTGAGCCCGCCGTACGCGAACCCGTAAACGGCGGCCAGTAGGTCGGCACTGTGGTCCGCGTGCAGATGCGAGATCCAGATCGCCGTGAGCCGCGTGGGATCCGTGTGCCGCTGCAACTCGGCGAACGTCCCGAACCCGGCATCCACCCACACCTCGGCGCCGCCGCCGCGCAGCAGATAGCCGGAGCAGGGCTGCCCCGGCCCCGGGTGCGGGGACGCGGTTCCGAGGACGGTGAGGGTGAGGGGCATGCGGGGAGCGTACGGGACCGGTCCGTACGGCCGCCGGTGTCAGTCGCCGAAGAGCTCCTGCGCGCGCGTGACCTCCCAGGCCCGGTCCAGCAAAGCGCTGAGCTCTTCGTAGTCATGGCAGGACAGCACACGCTCACGCACACCGTCCGGGACCTCCAGCCCACGCCGCTCCAGCACCATGAGCACAGACAACGCCCGCTCCTCCTCACGGGCCTCCTCACGGACCTGCTGGGCTGCCGCGGAACGGTAGAAGATCTTCGTGGTACTCATCAGTTGTCTCCAGATCTCGACGGCTTCGGAGCCCGTGAGGCCGGCCTCCACGTACTCGGCGTAGACCACCGATTCGTCGGGGTCCATGTCTTTGAGTTCCTGGGCCAGTGCGGTCAGTATGCCAGCGTTCGCCGGCCGGCGACCATGAACCAGACTGGACAGCACCCACAGGGCGATGTCGCCGCGCGCCTCGTCCGCGCTGCTGATCAGCGGCACGCTGGTCGGACCGAGGACCAGCGGCTGGGCAACGAGCGAGGGCCGCTCCGGGAAACCCGAGGCGATCGGCTGTGCGGCCCACCGCTCGGTCACCGGTTCGTCGGTGAGCACGATCAGCACGGCGTCGGCGTCGTATCGCTCACCGAGATACGCCAGGTAGTAAGGCCACGAGCGACGCTTGTCCGGGTCGGGTTTCCCCTGGGATTCCAAGGCCACGACGTAGCGTGTCTTCTCCGTGTCCAGTTGGAACAGGGCGTCGACCCGTCTCTCCACCGGCAACAACTCGGTAGTGACGGTGTCTAGCGGTGTGATCTCCAGGACCGGTCCAACGGAGAGACCGAGCAGGCCCTGCATCGAGGTGACGAGCAGCTCGGTGTCCTGCTGGAACACCTGGTGCAGGGATTCGTGGTGCGCACTGACGGGCATGTCGCCGACGGTATCCACGTGCCCGAAGCGGGGCGGCCGAACGCACCTGCATCCCCCGAACGAGTGATCACCGGCACTGTTGCGGGCGCTACGGCGTCCACTCCGGGTCCCGGCCGCTCAGGCCGATCGCGCGGTCGAGGAGGGTCGCGTCGTCCGGTACGGGTACGACCGGGCCGAAGATGCCGTCGCCCCGACTCGGGTCCTCGGCCGCGGCGGCGAGGAAGCCGTGCGCTGCCTCCAGGGCGGCGGGGTCAGGATCGTACGGCTGGCCGGTGGCGCGAGCGAGGTCCCAGGCGTGGACCACCAGCTCGTCGGCCGCGATCACCCCGGCGACGGCGCCCGGAAGGTCCACGCCGCCCGCGCGGGTCTCACCCGTCCAGGCGGCCGGGTCACGCCAGGCCTCGGCGAGCTCGTCGAGGGCCTTGAGCAGGGCTGCGCGCCAGCCGGCGTCCACGTCGGGTACGGCGGTGTCCGGGCTGGTGTCCGTGGTCGGGCCAAGGTCCTTGCGTCCGGCGTCCCGGAACGCGACCGCCAGTCCGAGCAGGTGCCCCAGGAGGTTGCGCACCGCGTACTGGGGGCATGGGGTCGTGTCGCCGAGCTGCTCGTCGCGTACGTTCTCCGCGAGGCGCGCCACGATCCGGGCCTGCCGTCCGAGGTCGAGAGTGGTGTCGGTCATCCGGTGCTCCTCAGCGCTGAGATCCCTTTCAGTGGTAGACCGAGGGCGCACGGGAAACTCATCGCTCGCCGCCTGGCTCACGGGACTCGTCGGGATCCGTAAGGCACCTGCCCGATCCCGAGGGCCCGGCCTTACGGCCACGATCCCGTCCCATGACATGGACAGTGACGCGTGTCCTCGGGGGCCGCAACGCGGGGCTGTACCTGGCCGGAGTGGTGGTCTCGGGCTTCGGGTCGACGGCGATGGGGCTGGTGGCGGGCATCTGGGTCAAGGACCTGACGGGCTCGAACGGCCTGGCGGCCCTGTGCACGTTCGCCCTCTGGGCTCCCCTGCTCTTCGGCCCCCTGCTCGGCACCCTCGCGGACCGCACCCGCCGCCGCCCGCTGCTCATCGGGACGAACCTGGGCCTGGCGGCCCTGCTCCTGATCCTCTTCCTGGTGGAATCGCCCGATCGGCTCTGGCTCCTCTTCGGGGTCCTCCTGGTGTACGGGGCCACGGGCGTCGTCCAGGACGCGGCCGAGTCCGCCCTGGTCACCGCGGCCGTGGACACGTCACTCCTGGGCGACTTCAACGGCCTGCGTATGACCGCCAACGAGGGGATGAAGCTCGTCGCGCCCTTGGCCGGAGCAGGCCTCTACACGGCGTACGGCGGGGCGAGGGTGGCGCTCCTGGACGCGGTCACGTTCGCTCTGGCGGCAGGCCTGTACGCACTCGTGCGCGTCCGCGAGCCCCGCCCGTCGCCGCCCACCACGGGATGGCGCGCCCGGACGGCCGAGGGCGCCCGCTATCTGTGGGCCCACGAGCGGTTGCGTCCTCTGGTCCTGGCCGCCGGTACGGCCATGCTCCTCTCCGGCGTCAACGGCGCGCTGATCTACGCGGTGGTCGACGCCCTGGGCCACTCCCCCACGTACACCGGAGTCCTGTCCGTCGCCCAGGGCATCGGCTCGGTGGCCATCGGCCTGGCCACGGGCCCGCTCCTGCGGCGCTTCGGTGAACGCCGTTTCGCCGCGTACGGCATCGCGCTCACCGCCGCCGGCGTGGCGCTCCGCGCGATCCCCGACGACACGGTGGCCCTGGTGTGCAGCGCGGTGATCGGGGTCGGCCTGCCGTGCCCCCTGATCGCGGCCCTCACCACGGTTCAGCGGGAAACGCCGGGCGACCTGCTCGGCCGCGTCGCGGCCACAGCCAACACGCTCGTGTTCGCCCCGACCGTACTGGGGATCGCGATGGGCGCGGCCCTGGTCGAACTCGTCGATCACCGGGCGCTGTTGGCGGCGCTGGGGCTGCTGTGCCTCGTGCCGGCGTCGCGGGTCGGGCGTCAGGACAACAGCAAGGGCATGTCCCAGCCGGAGTCCGCGCGGGAACCGTAGGTGTCCAGGGCCAGGGCCCCCGGCGGTGGGGCAGGACACGTCGCCTGCCCCACCAGTGCGCCACGGCTCTCCACTGCGGACAGCAGTCTTGGGCCGTCGTTCACACGTCCGACCAGGTAAAACGGGCGGAACCTTCCGAACGGAGGGCAGGGTTCACCCCAGCCCGGCCAGCGCCTCCCGCACCACCGCCAGATCACCGTCCGACGCCAACCCCGCGTGATACAGCCGCAGTTCACTCGCCCCCAGCCCGGCCGCGCGTGCCGCGTCCGCCGCCAGGGTGGCCGGGCTGCCGCCCATGCCGGACACCACGGTGAAGTTGGCCGCGAGCACGGTGCCCTCCTTGTCCTGTTCGGCGAACGGCGTCAGCAGCCCCGGCCCGCCCGTGCACGGCACGACCGCTCCGTCGGCGACGCCCAGGATGTGCCCGGCGTCGACGCCCGCGTTCGCTCCGCAGTGGTACGACACCGGGTCGGCGTGCAACAGCACCTGGAACCCGTCGGGCGCGGTGGCCCGTACCGCCGTGACCGCCGCCTCCTGAAGGGACCGCGCGGTCGCGTCCCGCCACGCGCGCGTGCCGCCCGCGAACTCGCCCCCGAGCAGCTTCTCCACGGCCGCCCAGCCCCCGTCGGACGGGGCCCCCCGCCACACCGGCTCCAGCGCGGCCCGTACGGCCGACGCCAACTCCTCGGCATCCAGGTCCTGTTGCCCGTACCCCTCCCGGCAGGCCGGGCAGAAGCACAACGACATCAGATACTGTGCGGCGTCCCCGAGCCCGACCCCGGCGGTCTTGTCGTGGGCGTGGAGGTGGGTGAGCCCGTACCACCCGAGCGACTCCAGCTCGGTCCCGCGCGCCCCGGGTCGTACGGCCGCCTCGACGGCGAGGTCGACCAGGTACTCCCGGGTCTCCGGCTGGGCGATGCAGGGCGCCCACCCGTACCGGTCCCCGTACGCGTTGACCACGGACGTGTCCGGGAACTCCTCCCCCAGCCGGGAGTTGTGCGCCAGCACGACCCAGGTGTGCACGTCGAGCCCGGCCTCCGTCAGCGCCGCGGCGGCCTCCCCGTACGCGTCCCCGGGCGCCCACTCCCCGGCGGTGTACGGCCGCAGCCGCCGCCCCGACCACCGTGCCTCCTCCGGCGGGTAGAGCACGGCGGCGTGCGCGGCGGTGACGATCCGGTGGCGGGGGTGGCGGGGGGTCAACGCGCGCGTGGAGTGGTACGCGGAGGCGAGCGTCACCTGCCGCACCCCGAGCCCCGCGATGAACTCCCCCGCTCCCGGGTCCCCGTTGACGTCCCAGGGGTAGACGAACGCCGACGCCTTCATTTGCCCTCCTCAAGCAGCCCGTACCCGCGCTCGATCAGCTGCGCGAGCTGCTTGACATGATCCTCGGTCGGTTCGTGCAGCGGAGGCCGCACCTCCCCCACGTCGAGACCCCGCAGCCGTACCCCGGCCTTGACGAGTGACACGGCGTATCCGCGTCCCTGGGCTCGCAGTTCGACGAACGGGCGGTAGAAGCCGTCGATGAGCCGGTCGACCGTCGCGTCGTCGCCGGAGTTGTACGTCCGGTAGAACGCCAGGGCGATCTCGGGCGCGAAGCAGAAGACGGCGGACGAGTACAGCGTGATCCCGATGCCCCGGTACGCGAGCCCGGTCAGCTCGGCCGTCGGCAGGCCGTTGAAGTAGAGGAAGTCGCCCGGCACCTCGGCGCGCACCGCGCTGACGGTCCGCTGCATCAGGTCCAGGTCGCCGACGCCGTCCTTCAGCCCGATGATCCCCTCGGTGCGGGCCAGCCCCACCACCGTCCCGGGCGTGAACACGGCGTTGTCGCGCTGGTAGACGACGACGGGGAGCGAGGTCGCGGCGGCGAGTTCCCGGTAGTGGCGCAGCAGCCCTTCCTGCGCGGCCACGACGAGGTACGGCGGCAGGGCGAGCAGCCCGTCGGCGCCGGCCTCCTCGGCGAGCCGTGCGTACCGGACGGCGAGCGCGGTCCCGTAGCCCGCGCCCGCGACGACCGGCACCCGTCCCTCCGCCGCCTCGACGGCGGCCCGTACGCACTGCTGGAACTCCTCGGGGGTGAGCGCGTGGAACTCCCCGGTGCCGCAGCACGCGAAGACGGCGGCGGCCCCGGCCTCGACGCCCCGGCGGACATGCGTGCGGTACGCGTCGAGGGCGAGCGTGCCGTCCGGGCCGTACGCCGTGACGGGGAAGAACAGCGGCCCGCTCGGGACACCGAGTCGGGCGGCGAGAGGGGCTGACGACGTCACGGGCTCTCCCAGGTCCATATTTCTGACTTGCGTATATATTTCTGAACAGCATCACCCTAGGACGCCCCTTTGGAGCCGGTCAAGCACGCAAACCCGCAACTCAGCTGCGGATTCCGCCCCTCCGCGCCACACTTGACGCACCACACCGCCGCTCCTTAGCGTGTCCACGCATGTGAATGCCGTACGCACATACGTACGGCCGTCGCTCCAAGGAGACCGAGGATGCCCGCTCCCCGTACCGTTCTGCTCACCGGCGCCGCCGGCGGACTCGGCACCCTGATGCGGGAGCTGCTCCCCCAGTACGGCTACGAGCTGCGCCTGCTCGACCTGCGCCCGATCGAGGGCGAGCCGGACGCGATCACCGCGGACCTCGCCGACAAGGCGGCCCTGCGCGAGGCCGTGCGGGGCGTCGACGCGGTCCTCCACCTCGCGGGCATCTCCCTGGAGTCCTCCTTCGAGAAGATCCTCAAGGCGAACATCGAGGGCACGTACAACCTGTACGAGGCCGCCCACGAGGAGGGCGTACGGCGGATCGTCTTCGCCTCCTCCAACCACGCGGTGGGCTTCACACCCCGCCCCGAGGGCGACGACCCCCTGATCCCGGTCGACACCCCGCACCGCCCCGACACCTTCTACGGCCTGTCCAAGTCCTTCGGCGAGGACCTCGCCCAGTTCTACTGGGACAAACACGGCCTGGAGACCGTCTCGGTGCGCATCGGCTCCTGCTTCCCCGAGCCCACCGGCGTCCGCATGGTCTCCGTCTGGATGAGTCCGGCCGACGGCGCCCGCCTCTTCCATGCGGCCCTGACCGCCGAGGACGTGGGGCACACGGTGGTGTACGGCTCCTCCGCCAACACGCGGCTGTGGTGGGACCTCTCGACCGCCCGCGCACTCGGATACGAGCCTCAGGACGACTCCGAGCCGTACGCCGAGAAGCTGATCGCCGAGCAGGGCGAGCTGGACCCGGAGAACGTGGCGCATTCCTACCTGGGCGGCCACTTCGTGAGCGACCCCCCGATCTGGCCGTACTGACCGGCCGTACTGACCGAAACCAGTCGTCTCAAAAGGGCGGGCGGGCACCGAACGGGCCCGCCCGCTCTCGTATTCGGGCATCCGTGCTGCCCGATCTCACGCCCTTGTTCACAGCCTCGCAGGTCCGAGGCGGGCACCGGCCGAGTCAAACGGGCACATACGGGCGCCATCGGGCCTGCAACAGGCCTGGTCAGTGCCGCACAGTCGCTGTAGAACTTCCGGCATGGGCCTCACCGGGCCCGAACGGGCACCGGCCTGATTCGCCCCGGAGGCGAGCGAGCCGGAGAACAGAGCACAGCAGGAGGTGTCGACGATGACCCCGAGGACGGCCGAAGAGCGCCAGCGCGAGATCGTGCACGCCGCACGCCGTACCGGCTCGGTCGACGTCACCACGCTCGCCGCCGAACTGGGCGTGGCGAAGGAGACCGTACGACGCGATCTGCGTGCCCTGGAGGACCACGGACTGCTCCGCCGCACCCACGGCGGCGCCTACCCCGTGGAGAGCGCCGGGTTCGAGACGACGCTCGCCTTCCGCGCCACCAGCCACGTACCCGAGAAGCGCAGGATCGCGGCCGCCGCGGCCGAGCTGCTCGGGGACGCGGAGACGGTCTTCGTCGACGAGGGCTTCACCCCCCAGCTCATCGCCGAGGCCCTGCCCAGAGACCGTCCGCTGACCGTGGTCACGGCCTCCCTCGCCACCGCGGGCGCGCTCGCGGAGGCGGGCAACACCACGGTGCTGCTGCTCGGCGGCCGGGTGCGCCCCGGCACACTCGCGACCGTCGACCACTGGACGACGAAGATGCTCGCCGGCTTCGTCGTCGACCTGGCGTACATCGGCGCCAACGGCATCTCCCGCGACCACGGCCTCACCACCCCCGACCCGGCCGTCAGCGAGGTCAAGACCCAGGCGATCCGGGCCGCACGGCGCACGGTCTTCGCCGGCGTGCACACCAAGTTCGGCGCGGTCAGCTTCTGCCGGTTCGCGGATGTCGGGGCCCTGGAGACGATCGTCACCAGCACCCTGCTCCCGTCGGCCGAGGCCCACCGCTACTCCCTGCTCGGGCCGCAGGTCATCCGCGTCTGAACAGCCAAACCGACCGCGTCTGAAACCGCCAGGACCGACCTCGTCTGAAACCTCCAGGCCGCCAAGACGCACCGCGCATACGGAAATCCAGCACACCCACCCACCCCACAGGGCACCCCCACGCCCATTACCGTCCGCTATCTCCCTATATGTCCAGGAGTAATCCATGCGAACCCAGAGCCGACGAACGCCACGCACCTTCCTCGCCGTGGCCGCCGTAGGGACGCTGATCACCTCACTCGCCGCCTGCTCGGGCGCCGGCGGCGGATCCGGATCGGGCGGCGACTCCATCAACGTCCTGATGGTGAACAACCCGCAGATGCTTGAGCTGCAGAAGCTCACCGCCGACAACTTCACCAAGGACACCGGGATCACGGTGAACTTCACCGTCCTCCCGGAGAACGACGTCCGGGACAAGATCAGCCAGGACTTCGCCAACCAGGCGGGCCAGTACGACGTCGCCACGCTCAGCAACTACGAGATCCCGATCTACGCCAAGAACGGCTGGCTCCACTCCCTGGACTCCTACGTCGAGAGCGACACCGCCTTCGACCAGGACGACATCCTCACCCCGATGACGCAGGCCCTCACCGCGGAGGACGGCCGGCTCTACGGCGAGCCCTTCTACGGCGAGTCCTCCTTCCTGATGTACCGCAAGGACATCTTCGACAAGGCGGGCCTGACCATGCCCGAGAAGCCCACCTGGCAGGAGGTCGCCGACCTGGCCGCCGAGGTGGACGAGGCCGAGTCCGGCATGAAGGGCATCTGCCTGCGCGGTCTGCCCGGCTGGGGCGAGGTGATGGCACCGCTGACCACGGTCGTCAACACCTTCGGCGGCACCTGGTTCGACAAGGACTGGCAGGCGCAGGTGGACTCCAAGGAGTTCAAGGAGGCCACGCAGTTCTACGTCGACCTGGTCCGTGAGCACGGCGAGTCCGGCGCCGCGCAGGCCGGCTACGCCGAGTGCCTGAACAACATGACGCAGGGCAAGACGGCCATGTGGTACGACGCCACGGCCGGCGCCGGCTCCCTGGAGGCCGGCGACTCCCCGGTCAAGGGCAAGATCGGCTACGTTCCGGCCCCGGTCGAGAAGACCGAGA
Source organism: Streptomyces sp. NPDC002845 (assembly GCF_053591955.1). NCBI lineage: Bacteria > Bacillati > Actinomycetota > Actinomycetes > Kitasatosporales > Streptomycetaceae > Streptomyces > Streptomyces sp. NPDC002845. The sequence continues at coordinate 104,169 of NZ_JBSFUU010000008.1, forward strand.
GCTCCGGCTGGCTCTACACCTGGGCGTGGGGCATCCAGAAGGCGTCCAAGAACGCCGAGAACGCCTGGAAGTTCATCTCCTGGGCCTCCGGCAAGGACTACGAGAAGCTCGTCGGTGAGTCCATCGGCTGGGCCAACGTGCCGGGCGGCAAGCGTGCGTCGACCTACGACATCCCGCAGTACCGCGAGGAGGCCGCCGCCTTCGCCGACGTCACCCGGGACGCCATAGCGAACGCCAAGCCCGAGGACCCGGGCGTGCAGCCCCGGCCCGCGCCCGGCATCCAGTTCGTCGGCATCCCCGAGTTCACCGACCTGGGCACCAAGGTCTCCCAGGAGATCAGCTCCGCCATCGCCGGACGGCAGTCCGTGGACAGCGCGCTGAAGAACGCGCAGAAGCTCGCCGAGGCCGTAGGCAAGAAGTACGAGGGATCATGACCGTCACCACTCCCCCCACCCGGGTCGCCGCCGCCAGTCCGCGGCCGGCGACCCGGCCGCCGAACCGCATGCGCGCGTGGGCCACCCGGGCCCCCCTGCTGCCCGCGCTGATCTTCATGATCGTCGTGACGCAGCTGCCCTTCGTGGCGACCCTGGTGATCTCGTTCTTCGACTGGAACGCGCTGTACCCGGACGAGCGTCACTTCGCCGGCTTCGCCAACTACTCCGAGGTGCTGAGCACACCCGACCTGCGCAAGTCGGTGTGGACGACCGCCCTGCTGACCTTCACGGTGGTGTTCGTCAGCCTGGTGCTCGGCATGCTGCTGGCGCTCCTGCTGGACCGTAGGTTCCGCGGCCGGGCCGCCGTGCGCACCATGCTCATCGCCCCCTTCCTGCTGGTTCCCGTGGCGGCCGCGCTGCTGTGGAAGCACGTGCTGTTCAACCCCGAGTACGGCCTGTTCAACGGCGTCCTGAACTGGATCGGAGGGGACGGGGCTCCGCAGCCGGACTGGATCTCCGAGATGCCGCTGATGGCGGTCGAGGCCTCGCTGATCTGGCAGTGGACCCCGTTCATGACGCTGATCCTGCTGGCGGGACTGCAGAGCCGCGACCCGGAGCTGATCGAGGCCGCCCGGATGGACGGCGCGAACAACTGGCAGGTGTTCGTCCACCTCACCCTGCCGCACATGCGCCGCTACATCGAACTGAGCGTGCTGCTCGGCTCGATCTACATCGTGCAGAACTTCGACGCGGTGTACACGATCACCTCCGGCGGCCTGGGCACCGCGAACCTGCCGTACACCATCTACCAGACCTTCTACCAGGCACACGAGAACGGTCTCGCCTCCGCGGCCGGTGTCCTCGTCGTCATCGGCTCGCTCATCCTCGCGACCTTCGCCCTGCGCGTGGTGTCGTCCCTGTTCCGTGCGGAGGTGTCCCGCGCATGACCACCATCACCACCACCGCCCCGGGGCGGAGCCGGCCCGGCGTCCGGCTCCGGAGCGCGGGTCTCGGGGTCGCCGCGTGGCTGGCCGGCATCCTGTTCGTGCTGCCCATCCTGTGGATGGTCCTGACGTCCCTCCACTCCGAGGCGGACGCGGCGACCAACCCGCCCTCGATCGCCGCCTCGCTCACGCTGGACAGCTACCGCGAGTTCTTCGGCGTGGACGGCGGCGCCAGCCCCTGGCCCGCGCTGATCAACTCGGCGACGGCATCGCTGGTCTCCACCCTGCTGACGCTGGTCCTGGCGCTGCCGGCCGCGTACGCGCTGTCCATCCGGCCGGTGAAGAAGTGGACCGACGTCCTGTTCTTCTTCCTGTCGACCAAGATGCTGCCGCTGGTGGCCGGTCTGCTGCCGATCTACCTGTTCGCCAGGAACACCGGCCTGCTCGACAACATCTGGGCGCTGGTCATCCTCTACACGGCCATGAACCTGCCGATCGCGGTGTGGATGATGCAGTCCTTCCTCTCCGAGGTGCCGGTCGCGATCATCGAGGCGGCGCAGATCGACGGCGCCAGGCTGCCGACGATCCTCGGGCGCGTGGTGACCCCCATCGCCCTTCCCGGCATCGCCGCGACCTCCCTGATCTGCTTCATCTTCAGCTGGAACGAGCTGCTCTTCGCCCGCGTGCTGACGGGCGTCGTCGCCGAGACGGCCCCCGTCTTCCTCACCCGCTTCATCACCAGCCAGGGCCTGTTCCTGGCGCAGGTGTGCGCCGCGTCGCTCGTCATCTCCCTGCCGGTGCTCGCCGCAGGGTTCGCCGCCCAGGACAAACTGGTCCAGGGCCTGTCCTTGGGAGCCGTCAAATGAAGGCCGCCGTCATCGAGTCCGTGGGCCGCGCCGTCGTCTCCGAGGTCCCGGACCCGACACCAGGGCCCCGCGAGGTCGTCGTGGAGGTCGCGGCCTGCGGGCTGTGCGGTACGGACCTGCACATCCTCCAGGGCGAGTTCGCGCCGAAGCTGCCGATCGTGCCGGGCCACGAGTTCGCGGGCGAGGTGGTCGGGGTCGGCACCCAGGTCACGGAACTGTCGATCGGCGACCGGGTGGCGGTCGACCCCTCCCTCTACTGCTACGAGTGCCGCTACTGCCGTACGGGCCACAACAACATGTGCGAGCGGTGGGCGGCGATCGGCGTCACCACCGCGGGCGGCGCCGCGCAGTACGCCGTCGCTCCCGTCGCCAACTGCGTACGGCTCCCCGAGCACATCCGCACCCAGGACGCGGCGCTGGTCGAACCCCTGTCCTGCGCGGTACGCGGCTACGACGTGCTCCAGTCCCGGCTGGGCGCCCACGTCCTGATCTACGGCTCCGGGACGATGGGCCTGATGATGCTGGAGCTGGCCAAGCGCACGGGCGCCGCGAGCGTGGACATGGTGGACGTCAACCCCACCCGCCTGGAGACCGCCCGCCAACTCGGCGTCTCGGCCTCCGCCGCGAACCCCGACGAACTGGACCGCCCCCAGGGCTGGGACCTCGTCATCGACGCCACGGGCAACGCGGCCGCGATCCAGGACGGCCTGGACCGGGTGGCCAAGGCGGGCACCTTCCTCCAGTTCGGCGTGGCGGACTATGCGACGAGGGTGACGATCGACCCGTACAAGATCTACAACCAAGAGATAACCATCACGGGTTCGATGGCCGTCCTCCACAGCTTCGAGCGCGCGGCGGAGCTCTTCGCGACGGGTGTCCTGGACCCACAGATCTTCATCAGCGACCGCCTCCCCCTGACGAGCTACCCCCAAGCCCTGGACCAGTTCGCGTCGGGGGTGGGAAGGAAGATCGTGGTCATACCGTAAGGACTCCTTGGGTTCCCCGGTCCCCTGATTTTCCTCGCCCCCGCCGCCCCTACCCGTCCCATCCCCCAGGGGCTCCGCCCCTTCGACCCCGCCAAGCCGGCTCCGCCCCCCTGGCCCCCCTTCGGGGCTCCGCCCCGAACCCCGCTCCTCAAGCGCCGGAGAGGCTGAACCCCCACCTCGGCCCCTCCAGCCCGTCCGGCGCTTGAGGACTAGGCCGTTCAGGCCGATCCCACAGCAACCCTCACCCACCCCCGGCCCCCAGGCGGGGTCGAAGGGGCGGCAGCCCCTGGGGATGGGACGGGTAGGGGCGGCGGGGGCGAAAACCACTGGGGCCAGCCCCCGCCGAGCCTTACCCTTCGGAACATGCCCAAACCCCACGGTTTCCACTACGAAACGCACGCGGACGGCACCGTCCAGATCACCCACCACGGCCACCCCGCAGGCACCCTCCGCGGCCCCCGAGCCGACCAGTTCCTCACCGAGGCAGAGACGGACGACCCCCAGCTGGTCATGGCCCGCTGGACGGGAAACTACCGCCGGGGCAACGAGCGCACGGCCCGCAACCACCCCCGAAACCGCCACTGACCGGACTGGCACCCGATCGGCACCCGATCGGGTGGCACGGTAAGGGAACGGTAAAGCGGGCTGGCTCGTTCACGGGTCATGACAGCTATGACCCCCGGCTCGAACATCCCTCTCTCCGCCGCCCGCGTAGCGGTGGACGTCGCCGCCCCCGTGCGGCTCGACGTATCGGGCCTGCTGCTCACCGCCGACGGCAAGGTGCGCTCCGACGACGACTTCATCTTCTACAACCAGCCGACCGGCCCGGGCGTGACGTACCGCTCGGGAGGCGGCGCCACCCCCGACTCGATCACGGTCGACACAACGGCCGTCCCCCCGGGCATCGAGAAGATCGTCGTCACGGCCAGCCCGGACGCGGCGGGCCAGACCTTCCAGGGCATCGAACCCACCGCCACCATCCGCAACGCGGACGACGGCTCGGCCCTCGCCACCTTCACCCCGCCCCAGCTGGGCACGGAAACGGCCCTCGTGATCGTGGAGATCTACCTCCGGGGCGGCGCCTGGAAGGCCCGCGCGGTCGGCCAGGGGTACGCGAACGGCCTGGCGGGCATCGCCACGGACTTCGGCGTCACGGTGGAGGAACCGACCCCTGCCCCCGTTGCCCCGCCCGCCCCCGCGATGCAGCCCCCGGTGACCCCACCGGCCCCGCCCATGAGCCCTCACGTCTCGGCACCCCCGGCCCCCGCCACCCCTCCCCCGGCCGCGGGCACCGGCAAGATCAACCTCGACAAGGGCCGCGTCAGCCTCCAGAAGAACCAGACCGTCTCCCTGGTCAAGGGCGGCCGCCCCCTGCTCTCCCAGGTCAAGATGGGCCTCGGCTGGGAGCCGGCGTACCGGGGCAAGGACATCGACCTCGACGCCTCGGTCATCGCGTACGGCCCGCAGCGCAACCACATCGACAGCTGCTACTTCGGCAAGCTCTCGATCGTCAACGGCGCGATCAAGCACTCCGGCGACAACCTCACAGGCGAGGGCGGCGGTGACGACGAGGTGATCGTCGTCGACCTCGGCCGCCTCCCCCAGGAGGTCACCGGCCTGGTCTTCACGGTCAACTCCTTCTCCGGCCAGAAGTTCACCGAGGTCGCCAAGGCCTACTGCCGCCTCCTCGACGCCGCCACCGGCGAGGAACTCGTCCGCTTCGACCTCACCAACGCCGAGGCCCAGACCGGCGTCATGATGGCGAAGCTGATCAAGCAGTTCTCCGGCGAGTGGGAGATGACCGCGATCGGCGACTTCGTCAAGTCCCGCACGGTCAGGGGGATGGTGAAGCCGGCGGCCCAGGCCCTGTGATCAATACCGGGGGTGGGGGCACGAGTCCCCCCACCCCCACCCGGGCGGTCAGGCCCCGGACCTAGAACAGCGTGCTGTACGCGTTGAGCGCCGGCTGCCCGCCCAGGTGGGCATACAGCACGGTCGAGTCACGGCCGATCTCCCCGCGCCCGACCAGATCGATCATCCCGGCCATCGACTTCCCCTCGTACACGGGGTCGGTGACCATGCCCTCGGTCCGCGCGGCGACCCGCATCGCCTCCAACGTGGTCTCGTCGGGGACCCCGTACGTGCCCGCGTGGTACCGCTCGTCCAGCTCGACGTCGACCTCGGTCAACTCCCGCTTGACGCCGATGAGTTGACCGGTGTTGTGGGCGATCCTGGCGATCTGCGCCCGGGTTTCGGCCGGCTTGGCCGAGGCGTCGATCCCGATCACACGCCGCGGCCGCCCGCCCGCTTCCTCCAGGGCCGCGAACCCGGCGACCATGCCCGCCTGGGTGGAACCCGTCACCGAGCACACCACGACGACATCGAAGAAGACCCCCAACTCCCGCTCCTGCTCCGCCACTTCGTACGCCCATCCGGCGAAGCCGAGCCCGCCGAGCGGATGGTCGGAGGCGCCGGCGGGGATGGCGTACGGCTTGCCGCCGCTCTCCTCGACCTCCCGCAGCGCCTGCTCCCAGCTCTCCTTGAACCCGATCCCGAACCCGGCGCGCACCAGCCGCACATCGGCACCGGCGAGCCGGCTGATCAGGATGTTGCCGACCTTGTCGTACACGGCGTCGGGCCACTCCACCCAACTCTCCTGTACCAGCACGCACTTCAGCCCGGCGCGAGCGGCGCAGGCTGCGACCTGGCGGGTGTGGTTGGACTGCACCCCTCCGATCGAGACCAGTGTGTCGCAGCCCTGCGCGAGCGCGTCGGCGACGAGGTACTCCAGCTTGCGGGTCTTGTTGCCGCCGTACGCGATACCGGAGTTGCAGTCCTCGCGCTTGGCCCACATCGCCGCGCCACCGAGGTGCTTCGTCAGGCGCTCCAGCGGGTGCACGGGAGACGGCCCGAAGAGAAGGGGGTAACGGCCGTACTCGGAAAAGGACATGGGAGCCTCCAGAGTTCTCCGGATTCACGGGATTCACGGGATTCAGAGGACGTCATCAGCGAGCTCCTCCAAGCCCCGCCAGATCTCCGCGGTCACGCGCACCGCCTCGTCCACGTCACCGCCCGCGCAGGCCTCGATCAGCCGCTCGTGCAGCCCGGCCGAACGGCAGTTGCCGCCCTCGCCGAAGCGCCGTCGCTCCAGTCGGCGGATGAGGGGCGTGTAGCGCGCGATGGTCGCGGCGGCGGCCCGGTTGTCGCTCATCCGGACCAGGACGTCGTGCAACTCGTCGTCAGCACGGAGGGCGGCGTCCACGTCCCCCGAGCCGACAGCCGCCGCGAACCGCGCGTTGGCCGTGCGCATCACGTCGATATCGGCGCCGCCCAGCCGGGGCACGGCCACCCGGGTCACCAGCTCGTGCACGGCCCCGACCACGGCCGCCGCGTCCCGTACCTCGGCGGCCACGACCGGCGTCACCCGCGTATAGCTCTGTGGCTTGCTCTCCAGCAGCCCTTCGTCCACGAGCCGCGAGAAGGCCTCGCGCACCGGCCCCCGGGAGAGCCCGAGCCGCTCGGCGAGCTCGGCGTCGCGCACCACCGCGCCGGGTTCGATCTCACCGACGACGATGGCGTCCCGGATCGCTTCGTAGGCGCGGTCTCTCAGCAGGGTCCGGCGGACGGGCCGTATCGCCTCCATGAATTGAAATGTTAGATGTCAGAGCAGCACGCGGACAAGGCCGTGGCCCGCACCGAAGTACGGGCCACACTCACCTCTCGCGCTCAGGCCACCCAGGGCCAGTCCTCGTCCCGAGCCGATTCGAGCAGCGGAACCATTCGGAAAGCCGCGTCTGAGAGGCCGCCGAACGTATGCCGGTTCCCCTTCCCCGACGGGCCGTGACCCGCCCGGTGTCCCGCCAGGTTCCAGGTGTAGACCGGCACGTCCGCCGGGACCTGCTCGGTCGGGTCGCCGTGGCGGTTGTACGCGTACTGCTCGTCGGTGACGATCAGCACCCGGTCGTGCTTCCTGTAATGACGGCGCACCGCCTCGGTGGTGTCGGTACCGCCCAGGTCGCCGAAGCGGCCGAGGATCTTCAGCACCGACTCGCCCTTGCGGAACCTCATGCGATTGCTGCTGCTGCCGAACTCGACGAGATCCGCGTCCGCCGCCCGCAGCGCGAGCGCCGTGCCGAAGATCGCCGCCGCGTCGGCCCGGCTGAGCTCGGAGCGGTCGGACATCCGCGAGTAGAACATCGAGCCCGAGCGGTCCACGAGCACCAGGGTCCGGCCGGACAGCACGGGCACGTTGGCCAGCGAGTGACCGAGCGCCTGCTCCAGCGGGTACGACCAGCGCAGCGAGGGCGCGTGCTGGTACGCGGCGAGGTAGCGGAACGGGAACTGCCGCGAGCGCGCGACCTCCGCCGGGTCGCTGATGCGCGCGGCGACCTGTGCCGCCACCTCGTCGGAGACGCCGGCCTCGTCGAAGTTCCGAAGGTTCCGGGTCAGCGCCATCGGGCCCATGGCCGGAATCACGGCCTCCCAGGCCGCCTTGTCCATCGGCCCCTGCAGCCAGCCCGCCAGCGCCTCCCACGTCATCCCCGCCGCCGCGAGCCGCTCGGCGCCGCCCGGCGAGGTGATGACCGCGCGCCGCTCCGCCACCGGCAGTGCCATCAGCTCGCGGTGCGCGGTGAGCAGGCGGTTCGACGCGGGCGGTACCGCCGTGTCCGGGTTGTGGCGCCGGTCGAGGGCGTACTGGAACAGCTCGCCCTGCCACGGCTTGTCGGGGTCCGGCGCCGCGTGCACGAGGTTGAGGATGTCACCGAAGCGGTAGCCCTTGGACGCCGTGTCGTACTTCAGCAGCGACTTGCCGCTGTAGAGACGTCGTACGGCGTCGGCGATGCCCCGCTTCACGGGCTTGGGGATGTTGCGGCCGTACATCGAGGTCCAGTAGGCGAGCAGCTCACCGGGCTCGTCCGGGCGCTGGAGCACGGAGCCCACGACCTGCCGGTTCGACGGCCCGTCGGTGGCACCGGCGTCCAGCCGCGCCTTCACGTACTCGGCGGCGCCCACGATCGAGGCCGTCCGCAGGTTCCCCTCGCCGCGCAGCCAGCCGAGCAGGCCGGCCGTCCAGGACGGGTCCTCGACGGCGAGCTTCCGCACGAGCGCGGCGAACCGGTCGTCGCGGGCCTCGCCGGTCTCGTAGAAGGTCTTCTGGGATACGAAGTTGGCGACCGACAGCAGAAAGAGCTCGGAACGTGTGTCGCGCTCTCGGCCTCGGCCGCCCTCGTATGTACGAAGGATGCGTCCGGTCGAGGTGACTCGCGACGTGGGCTGCGCCTTGGCCGCCCTGGTGTTGAATCGTGCCACGGTGAATTCCCCCGAATTCGTTCGCGTTTCGGAGGGAGGAGCGGCAAGAGGAGTGTGCCCGAGATCAGGGGTCGGCGGCGGACTTGGCCGAATGCTCTGCCGCGCCTCCCGAGATCAAGTCGGCGGCGGCCTGGATTCTGTGGGAGAGAAGTAGCCGCAGCCCGCGCACCGGGAGGTGCGAGGTAATTCCTGGTGTCCAGAGTTCAGGTCGGCTGAACCGACGTAGGTGCTCTAACCCCTGAGCTACACCGGCCCGTTGTACCGGTGGCGGGACTCGAACCCGCGGCCGCCCCATTATCAGTGGAAGTAGGTCCTGCCTTCGCACCTGGACATGCACAACTTTAGGAGGACGGCCACGGCCTCAGCGACTGAATTAATTACCCGCGCTTTCCATGCCGACGTTCAGCTCAGATCGCTCGCCCCCGCCGCGCTCACTCCGACCGCTGCGACCGCGCCTTGAACGCCGCCTTCCGTGCCTCCTTGGCCACCTTCTTGTCGGGGTGCAACCGCCCCATGGCCTCCAGCACATCGGCCGTGGCGGGATGATCCACCCGCCAGGCAGTGGCGAAGAACCCGCTGTGCTGCTGGGCCAGGCCCTCCACCAGGGCCTGGAGCTCCGCCGAGTTGCCCTCGGCGGCGAGTTGGGCGGCCAGGGTGTCGATGGTCAGCCAGAAGACCATCGACTCGGGCGGCGCGGGCACGTCGGTGAGGCCGCGTTCCGTGAGCCACACCCGGGCGAGCCCGCCCAGTTCGGCGTCGTCGAGGACCTCCCGGAGCGCGGCCTCGGCCTCCAGTCCGACCAGGGACAGGGCTTGCTGGCAGCGCAGGCGTCGCAGCGGTCCGCCGGAGTCGGAGCCCCGGGCCGCGGTGAGCAACTCCCGGGCCGCGGCGAGGGGTTCGCGCCGGGCGACCCACTGCTCGGTCTCGGCCTGGGCCGCCGCGGGCGGGAAGGAGGCCGTGCCGTCGAGGAGGGCATCGGCGCCCTTGTCCGAGAGGTCCCCGACGGCGGGCGCGGTGATGCCCGCCTCCAGCAGCCGCGCCCGCAGCCCGTACAGGCCGAGCGGGGTGAGCCGCACCATGCCGTAGCGCGTGACGTCCGTGTCGTCGATCTGGGCGGCAGCCCCCTCGGCTGCCCCCCCTGCGGCCTCCTCGGCATCGGCCATGAGTGCCTCGTCCACGGGCTGGTACTCGACGAGCCCGACCGGCTCCAGCAGCCGGAACTGGTCGTCGAGGCGCATCATCGCGTCCGACACCTGCTCCAGTACGTCGTTGGTGGGCTCGCCCATGTCGTCGGGCACGATCATGGAGGCGGCGAGCGCGGGCAGCGGCACCGGACCGTCGGCGGGCCCTTCCTCGCCGACGGTCAGCAGGTAGAGGTTGCCGAGGACACCGTCGAGGAACTCCGCCTCGGCCTCGGGGTCCCAGTCCAGCTGGGAGAGGTCGATCTCACGGCCGTCGTCCATGGCGTCGACGAGGTCGTCGAGGTCGGGCACGGTCGCGTCGGCCACGACGGTCTCCAGCGCGGTCAGCCAGACGCCGAGCACGTCCCGCGGCGCGCCCGCGGTGAGCGTCCGCAGTTCCTCGCCCGCGGCGACCGTCCCCTCCTCCTCGTCCGTGACCTCGACCAGGCCGGTGTCGACGGCCACCCGCCAGGCCTCGCTCGCGAACGCGGCAGCGTCCTCGCCGGAGAGCCCCAACTCGGCTGCTGCCTGCGGGAGTTGCTCGTCCACGAGTTCGCCGCCGGCGCCCAAACGGGTGTCCGGTCCGGCCCAGCGGGCGAGCCGCACGGCGCGGGAGAGCAGCGGAGTGGCGAGCGCGTCCCGCGCCAGCTCCGCTTCGGAGTGCAGCCGCACCGGGGGCAGGGGCGAGCTCTGGGACATCGGCTGGTTTCTCCTCCGGACAAGCGATGCGGGCGGGACAAGCAGGATATGCGGCGCAAGAGGTACGGGACGCCGGGGCCCCGGGGGACTCCGCGCGAACCCTGCACCGGACCCGCACCGGGACCCGATGCGGACCCGTACGGACCCCGTGCAGACCCCGTACGGCCCTCCGCGCAAACCCTGTGCGGACCCCGCGCGAACCCGCAGGATCCGCCAGCCGCCCAGCGACCAGCACGCATCCCGCGACACCATGCCAGGCGCCACCTCGTGACAACCGCTCAGCCTAGACGGATTTCCACCCATGCCGCCCGGTTCACGTCCCCGTCAGGAGCTGTACATGGCTGAAACCTTGACAAGGTGACTGACCAGGCAGGAGATTGACGCGCGTAGAAACCCAGGAGTAGCTCCGCACGGCTGCTGGCCCGTCTTCTACGCGCGTCGCCACCGGACCCCAACCGGTTGCACTCACCCTTCGTTCCACCCTCGTCCCGGCGCTCACGTATATCCCCGGAGGGATCCCGTTGCCGAGCAAGAAAACCGCGCGTCTCGCCGCGCTCACCGTCGCCGCCGCCTGTTCCACGGTGTCCGCCGTGGTCTTCACCTCGTCCGCCGAGGCAGACGTCATACGCATTCACGACATCCAGGGCAGCGCCCGGATATCCCCGCTCGCGGGCCGGCAGGTCACGGACGTGGCCGGAATCGTCACGGGCGTGCGGACCTACGGGTCCCGTGGCTTCTGGATGCAGGACCCGCAGGCGGACAACAACCCGGCCACCAGTGAGGGCGTCTTCGTCTTCACCGGCTCCACGCCTGAGGTCGTGGTCGGCGACTCCGTCACGGTCTCGGGCACGGTGACCGAGTTCGTTCCGGGCGGCACTTCGTCCGGAAACCAGTCCATCACGCAGATCACCCGGCCCACCGTGACCGTGGTCTCCAGCGGCAACGCCGTCCCGGCCCCGAAGGTCGTCAACGCCAAGTCCGTGCCGGGCGAGTACACCCCGGCCGGCGACACGGCCACGAACGGTTCCGTCAACGGCCTCGCTCTGGACCCCGCCAAGTACGCCCTGGACTACTACGAGTCCCTGGAGGGCATGAACGTCCAGGTCTCAGACACCCGCGTGGTCACCGCCAGCAACCGGTTCACCGAACTGTGGGTCACGGTGAAGCCGCGCGAGCACGCCAACCGCCGCGGCGGCACCGTCTACGGCTCCTACACCTCGCAGAACACCGGGCGGCTGAAGATCCAGTCCCTCGGCTCGACCACCGACTTCCCGGACGCGAACGTGGGTGACGTGCTGACGGGCACCACCACGGGCCCGATGGACTACAACCAGTTCGGCGGCTACACGCTGGTCGCGAACGAGCTCGGCGCCCTGAAGCAGGGCGGCCTGGAGCGCGAGACGACCCGCAAGCAGAAGCGCGGCGAACTCGCGGTGGCGACGTACAACGTCGAGAACCTGGACCCGTCCGACGACTCCTTCGCGGACCACGCCGCCGCGATCGTGAACAACCTCCGGTCGCCGGACATCGTGACCCTGGAGGAGATCCAGGACAACAACGGCACAACGAACGACGGCACGGTCGCCGCCGACCAGACGGTGCGGAAGCTGATCGACGCGGTCTCGGCCGCGGGCGGCCCGGCGTACGAGTGGCGCGGCATCGACCCGGTCGACGGCGAGGACGGCGGGCAGCCGGGCGGCAACATCCGCCAGGTGTTCCTGTTCAACCCCGAGCGGGTCTCCTTCACCGACCGCGCGGGCGGTGACGCGACGACCGCCGTCGGCGTCAAGAAGGTGTACGGCAAGGCGCGGTTGACCGCGTCTCCGGGCCGCATCGACCCGACGGGCGACGCCTGGGAGGACAGCCGCAAGCCGCTCGTCGGTGAGTTCGTCTTCCGCGGCAAGACGGTCTTCGTGATCGCGAACCACTTCGCGTCGAAGGGCGGCGACCAGGCGCTGCACTCCCAGTTCCAGCCGCCGGCGCGCGGCTCGGAGACCCAGCGCCATCTGCAGGCGGCCTCGGTGAACGCGTTCGTCAAGGACATCCTGGCAAAGCAGAGGAACGCGGACGTCGTCACCCTCGGTGACATCAACGACTTCGAGTTCTCCGAGACCACCAAGCTCCTGGAGAAGGGCGGCGCCCTCTGGTCGGCGTTCAAGTCGCTGCCGAAGAGCGAGCGTTACTCGTACGTCTTCCAGGGCAACGCCCAGGTCCTGGACCAGATCCTGGTCAGCCCGTCGATCCGCTGGAGCTTCGGCCTCGCGTACGACAGCGTGCACATCAACTCTGAGTTCCACGACCAGATCAGCGACCACGACCCGCAGGTGCTGCGCTTCAGGCCGTAACCCGCTGGGAGATGCCGTACGTCACTGAGCCCGGCCCTCGTCAGGGGGGCCGGGCTCAGTCGTGCCGGGAGGCGGGGGCGTTCGCGGAAGGGAGCGGAACGAAAGCGTGGGCCTCAGGCGGCGAATACGCCGTTCAGCCAGTCCCGCCAGGCGAGTTCGTTGCTCTTGGCGTCGGCGTCCGGCGCGAAGTCGTGGACGCTGATGCCGACCGGGCCGCCCCAGTGGTTGCGGCCGAAGAAGCGGATGAGCGCGCTGTCGGTGCGCAGCCCGATGAAGTACGGGTTGCGGAAGTCGACCACGGCGTCAAGGAGTTGGCCTTCGGGTCCCCGGGCCTGGACCCGCGCGCCCTCGGCGGTGTCGTCCGCGAGGCCGAGCGCCCGGCCGACGGCGGTGAAGGCGTCGGCGGCCGTGGACGCCTCGGGGCCGTCCTCGAAGGAGGCGAAGGCGACCGGGCGGCCCTTGAAGTGCTTCAGGTACTGGCTCAGGGTGTGCAGGTAGAAGTCGGTGTGCTTGCCGGCGCCGTCGTACTGGTTGTCCCAGTCCTCGACGAACATGCCGCTGTGCACGTACCGCACCCAGGCGCGGCGGCCGTCGTCGCGCGGCTCGATGGTGTAGTCGAGCTGGTTGAGCGTCTGCTGCGAGATCCCCTCGACGTCCTCGACTCGGTTGGTGTAGTGGTGCGGTGGGTCCCAGGCGGTGACCGTGGACCCCCAGGGGCCGGTGCCGCCCACCCGTGGCTCGGGTGCCTCCATGGGCCACAGCCAGCCCCCGGTGTCGCTGGTGACGGCCTCCCACACCTGCTCGGGCGTGGCGTCGACCTCGATCTCGCGGGCGATCTCGAATTCCCTGGCTTCCTTCGTCATGGTGAGCTCCTGAGCGTCAAGCGTGCGCGAGTGGGCGCAAGTGGGCGGGTCAATCGGTGAGTTCGGGGGCTTCGGCGGCTTCGGCAGCCGGGGGCTCGGTGGCCTGCGGCGGTACGTCGGCGGCCTGGGGTTTGACCGTGGGATGGACGGCGACGACGATCCGGTGCGGGCGGCCGCCCTCCGCGTTCCCGTCGTGGTACTTGCGGATGAGCGCGCCGACGCCCGCCGTCAGCTCCTCGATGAACGCGGCCCGGTCGGCGGCCGAGGCGAAGGTCACCTCGCCGTCGAGCGCGTAGGTCGCGAGCCGCTTGCGGGCCTTCGCCGCACCCGTGATCAGCGTGCCGACATCACGCACGAGCCGGGCGCCGAGCGCGAGCAGCCAGCGGGCGGAGAGGTGGTCCCGGAAGCGGTCCGGGTCGGGCTGCACCGCGGCGAGCGCGAGCGGCGAGATGACGTACGACATGGCCGTCGCCCGCATCAGCCGCTCGGTGACGTTGCCCTTGCGGCGCTCGCCCGCCAGCTCGACCAGGCCGTGCCGCTCCAGGGCCTTGAGGTGGTAGTTCACCTTCTGCCTCGGCAGGCCGACCTTGCCGGCCAGCATGGCGGCCGACGCGGGGCCGGCCGCCAGCTCGGCGAGCAGCCGGCCCCTTATGGGGTCCAGCGAGGCGGCGGCGGCCGCCGGGTCCTCGATCACGGTCACGTCCAACATGCGTCCACCATCGCACCGAAAACTTTTTTTGTCCAGACGGTTGGAGTTTTCGGTGAGGGTCGGTGAGTTCGCGGGGCTCAGTCGGGCACGAGGCCGAGGGCGTACTTGTACCGGCTGACCGTGCTGCCCTTCAGTCCGGGCCAGTTCTGTACGCGCTCCCACTCGGCCATGGCCGAGCCGATTCCGTCGCCGGGGGCGGCGAGGGCCTCGATGTGCGCCTCGGCGCTGTCCCACTCGGCATAGTTGAGAACCCTCGTGCCGTCGGTGCTGAGGTGGAAGTGGGCGGAGATGCCGCCGGGGTGCGGGTTCGGCTCGGCCTCCAGCGCCTTGAGGACGGCGTCCACCCAGGCGCGCTGCCGGCCGGGGTCGGGGCCGTCGAACTCGATGTCGACGATCACGACACACCCCGGCACCCGCCCGCCGCGGTCCGCCGGGCCGACGCTGCGGTAGTGCCGGTACCGTCCGAGCGCCACCCGCTCGATACCGGGTACGGCGGTGTCGATCTCGTCGTTGCGCTCCTGCCGGTGCACCTTCACGAAGGACTCGTACGCCTGCTCGCTGGTCCACTGCGAGTAGTGCAGGAGGCTGGAGGCGTCGTCGCCGGTGTAGACGTAGTAGCCGAGCAGGCCGTCGGTGGGCCAGGGCCGCCGCTCCCAGGTGTCGGCGATGGCCTCCACGGTCTGCCGCTGCCGCAGGGGCGCCCCCACCCGCCAGGTGCTGAAGAAGGGGGCGCCGACTTCGGTGCGGTCGAGCACGGGGTGGGCTTCGGTACGACGGGTCATGTCGCTCTCCACGGATTGCCGGTCGGTGTGTGCACCCACCACCCTTCAACCTCAACCATGATTCAGGTCAAACGCGCGATTTCGCGGCCTGGGTTCAGGGGCGCCTACCCCTTCGACGGCCCCCCGCGCCCGCGCTCCCCGAGCCGGGCCAGCTGGCTCTGGAACCAGTCGAGCCGGGCCTGCAGCAGAGCCGCCTCGGCGACGAGTTCGGGCACTCCGAGGTCGCCCGCGAGCTCGCCGGCCTGCCCCAGGGCCGTACCGCCCCCCGCACGTACCCTCAGCCCCTCCCCCGCCAGCTGCGCGAAAGAGGCGAGCGACACCGACGTACGACCGCGAGCGCATCCCGCGCAGGAGCCGGCCAGCCCACGCCACCCCGGCCGCCCCCACCCCGCGTCGGCCAGCGCCACGGCTGCCGCACCGCAGGCGCACGGCCCGACGGTCGCGTGGCGGACCCGCTGGCGCGCGTACCGGAAGCCGCGCTCGAAGCGGATGTAGGCACCGAGGACGGAGACTTCGAGGAGCGCGGCCGCGCGGTGCTCGGCGGTGCACAGCAGTGCCTCGGCGGCCGCACGGTCGTGCACGCAGTGGAAACCGCAGTCGCAGAGGCGGGCGGGCGGCCGGTGCCGCCGCCCGTAGACGCAGCGGGCCTCGTCGAGGACGCCGTACGGCAGCGCGCCGCCCAGCGAGACTCCGGTGAACCCGGCCCGGGTGCCGTCCTGGGACAGCATCGGGTGGGCGATCTTGTATCCGGTCGGCGGCTCCGCCGGACGTTCCTCGGGGAGCCGCAGCCTCATCGCGCGACCGGGACCTCTTCGACCGCGGCCGCCTCCAGCTCCTCAGCCACTTCGGGAAGTTGCGGCTGCTCCTCGTACGACTCAACCGACTCGTACGACTGGGGCCTCTCCTCCGCGACTCCGGTGGCGAGTGCCTTGCCGAGCCTCATGACGCCTCCCATGACCTGCCGTCGATGACCGTCCTCGCCATGGTGGCCCATAAGGGGGCGAGTTGGCACTAGTGTCTGTCACGGCACCTCGACTCCTCCCCGTAGCAAAGCTAAGCAACACCTCGTAGAAGAATTAAGTGGAACTTCGCGGTCGACCGTGCCGAGACTACCTCCATGACCACCCAGGCCACCCGGACCACCCACCGCACCGCTGCCCCTTTCGGCCGTGCCCTCTGCGCGATGATCACGCCCTTCACCGAGTCGGGCACCCTGGACCTCGACGGCGCGCAGCGACTCGCCGCACGGCTGGTCGATGAGGGCTGCGAGGGCCTGGTCCTGTCCGGTACGACGGGAGAGTCGCCGACCACGACGGACGCGGAGAAGGCGGATCTGGTGCGCGCGGTCCGCGAGGCGATCGGCGACCGGGGCTCGATCGTGGCGGGCGTCGGCACCGCCGACACGCGGCACACGGTCGAACTGGCGCTGGCGGCCGAAAAGGCCGGCGCGGACGGCCTGTTGGTGGTCACGCCGTACTACAGCAGGCCCCCGCAGGACGCGGTCGAGGCCCACTTCCGCGAGATCGCCGACTCCTGCGGACTCCCCCTCGCCCTGTACGACATCCCCGGCCGGACCGGTACCCGCATCGAGCCGGACACCATGATCCGGCTGGCGGAGCATTCGCGGATCGTGGCCGTCAAGGACTGCGCGTACGACCTCCTCGGCACCCAGAAGGGGCTGGCGGCCACGGAGTTGGCGTACTACACGGGCTGCGACGAGTACGTGCTGGCGCTGTACGCGGTGGGCGGCGCGGGATACATCAGCACGGTCGCCAATGTGGCTCCCCGTCACTTCCGCTCGATTCTCGACGCGTTCGACGCGGGTGACACGGCACAGGCGGCCCATCTGCAGCAACAGGCCATCGAGCTCACGGAGTTGATGATGGCGTCGGGCCTGCCGGGCACGGTCACGGCGAAGGCGCTCCTCGCCCGGCTCGGTCTGCCCTCCGGTCCGGTCCGCGCACCGCTGCGGCCCGCCGGCCGGGAGACGGCCGACGGGCTGCTGGCGGCGTACGAGCGGCTCACCGCCGCCTGACCGGAGCGATCAAGCGGCCAAGCGGTCAGCGTTCGGCGAAGACCGGCGACCAGCGCCCGGCCGCGCCGTCGTTGCCCTTGCGAGGGCCGCTCAGCGGGACCGTCTTGTCGTTGCCGATGGTGACGAGCACGAGCCCGTTGTGGAACTCGTTCGCGCCCGACGCGATGTCCCAGGCGATCAGCCGCTTGTTGTCGACCCAGGCGAGCAGTTGCTGACCGGGCACCTTGCGGACCTGCTCACCGGTCGAGGGGTCGAGGATCCACGAGGCGGTCGTCGTGGCGCCGCCCGCGAAGCCGCCCGCGGCCAGCTTGCCGTCGGGGGACAGGCCCGCCTCGACGTACCACTCCAGGTGCTTCTCGTTCGCGGGCGGGGGCACCTCGTTGCCCTTGAAGTCGTAGTACTGCACCCCGGGGTCCATGATGATCCCGGAGGCGACGAGCTTGCCGTCATGGCTGAAGGAGAAGTCCTGGCGTACGTTGAGGATTTGGGCGTCGGTGGAGACCTCGCTCCAGGAGCCGTTGCCGGAGCCGACGTCGATGACGTAGAAGCCGGTCCGGTCCGACTCACCGAACTTGGAGATCCAGTCGTTGTTCTTGCCGTCGCCGTCGCTGTCGTAGTCCGCCCGGTACAGCAGGTCGGGGTTCTCGCTGTACGTCGTGGCGACGAGCTTGCTGCCGTCGGGCGAGAACTCCACGGCCGCGACGCCGTGGTCGACCGGAATCCAGCGCTCGACCTTGCCGGTGAGCAGGTCGAGCAGGCCGATGCGCTTGGCCGGCAGGCCCTGTTCCAGGACGGCGGCGGTGCGCATGCCGGGGGCGACGTCGACGAAGGACCACTTGGTGGTCTTCTCGTACTTCCCGGTCTCCTGGTCGAGGAGCCAGTAGGTGCGCACGGAGGTGCCGCGGTCGTTCGTCTCCTTGACGGTGTCCCGGACGTAGTACGCGGCGAGGGCTGTGTTTCCGGCCGCGATCAGGTCGCGCGGCGGCGACTGGTCCGGGTGGGCGATGATGTCGCTCCTGTTCATCTCGCTGGCGATCCGTGCGCCCTCCTCGCCGCCGTCGAGCAGCGGTACGCCCACGGCGACGGCGACCACGGCGGCGGTGGCCGCGGCGACGGTCGCGAGCGTACGGGTCCTGCGGCGGCGCCTGGTCGTCAGCACGCGGTCGGCGAAGCCCGGCTCCAGGGGCGGCTGTTCGGTGGCCTGTTCCCGCAGGGAGTCACGAATCAGTTCCTCGACGTTCACGGGCGCACCTCCACGGGCGACAGGTCACGGGACAGAGGCTGCTCGACATCGGCCGGGCCGAGCGCGGCGGTGTCTTTGCCGGCCGACGAAGGGGCCAGTTCGGGCGCGACGACGCGCAGCCGGGCGAGCGAGCGGTGCGTGGTGGAGCGGACGGTCCCGACCGAGCACCCCAGAATCCGGGCCACGTCGGCCTCGGGCAGATCCTCGAAGTACCGCAGCACCAGCACGGTCCGCTGCCGCGCGGTGAGCCGTGCCAGCGCGCCCCGCATCAGCAGCCGCAGCTCGGTGGCGGCCGTCCCGTCCCCCGTGCCGACGTCGCCCTCGGGCGGCTCCGCGACACTGACCTCCCGCCGTGGCCACCTCAGCCGCCACCGGCTGACCTGCTGCCGGTACAGGATCTGCCGTACGTACGCCTCGGGCTCGTCGATCCGCTGCCACCGCCCCGCCGCCTTGACCAGCGCGTTCTGCAGCAGGTCCTCGGCAGCGTGCCGGTCCCCGCCACTCAGCAGCACTGCTGTCTTCAACAGCGCCGACGACCGCCCCGCCACGAACTGTCGGAAACTCTCCAGCCCTTCGGCATCCATCGTCACCTTCTCTTCCCCGGCGGACTCTGTGCCCCGCCCCTGTACCCCTTGTGACGCGCGGGCCCGCGCCCCGCTATGCCACGGCCTCAGAAGAATTTCACCCGGCCGTCCGCCACGTCGTGGCTGGTGCCCCGGCACGCGGATCGCCGTGACGGCGTACGCGGCGCGCCGCCGCTTCGCGAGGAGGCTGTCCGTCCACAGCGGATGAGCCGACCAGCGGACCGGCGGACGAATGGACGGCAAAAGAGAAAGGCAAGGAGGTCACCCACTCCTTGCCACTCTCAACGTATAGCGCACTGGGGGGCTTGCGGCAAGGCCCCTGTCGTGCCGCAGAATCACCGGCCGAGGCCGGAATCTGCGAAAAACGGGAGTCGCCAAGTGCGTGTGTTGTTGTCGACGTATGGGTCGCGCGGGGACGTCGAACCGCTGGTGGGGCTCGCGGTGCGGTTGCGGGAACTCGGCGCGGAGGTGCGGGTGTGCGCGCCGCCGGACGAGGACTTCGCGCAGCGGCTGGCCGGTGTCGGCGTGCCGATGGTGTCCTTCGGCCAGTCGGCGCGCGCGCTGACCAAGGCGGCGTCGCCGCCGGCTTCCCTGCCCCAGCGTGCGGCCGAGATGATCGCCGGCCAGTTCGCCTCGGTCACCGCGGCAGCCGAGGGATGTGACGCGCTGGTGGCGACCGGGGTGTACCCGGCCGTGGCCGGCGCGCGGTCGGTGGCCGACAAACTGGGCATCCGCTCTGTGCACGCGACCTTCCAGCAGCTCACCCTGCCGTCGCCGCGGCGCCCGCCGCTGGCGTATCCGGGCCGCCCGTTGCCGCCGGACGTGACCGACAACCGGGTGCTGTGGGACCTGGACGCCCAGAGCGTCAACGCGCTGTTCGGTGAGGCGCTCAACACCAACCGGGCGTCGATCGGTCTGCCCCCGGTGGGCAACGTCCGTGACTACGTCATCGGCGACCAGCCGTGGCTGGCGACGGACCCGGTCCTGGACCCGTGGCAGGAGGGGCCTGATCTCGACGTCGTACAGACCGGCGCGTGGATTCTGCCGGACGAGCGCCCGCTCACGGACGAGCTGGTGGCGTTCCTGGAGGCCGGCGAACCGCCGGTGTACGTGGGCTTCGGCAGCATGCCCATGCTCGCCTCGAAGGATGTCGCCCGGGTGGCCGTCGAGGCGGTGCGCGCGCAGGGCCGCCGCGTACTCGTCGCTCGCGGCTGGGCCGACCTGAGCCTGATCGACGACCAGGAGGACTGCTTCGCCGTCGGCGAGGTCAACCACCAGGCACTGTTCGGCCGCGTGGCCGCCGTCGTGCACCACGGCGGCGCGGGCACCACGACGACGGCCACCCGGGCCGGTGTGCCCCAGGTGGTCGTACCTCAGTCGGTGGACCAGCCATACTGGGCCGGCCGGGTGGCCGACCTGGGCATCGGCGCGGCACACGACGGTCCGACCCCGACCTTCGAGTCCCTGTCGGCCGCGCTCAGGACGGCCCTGACCCCCGAGACCCGCGCACGGGCGAGGGCCGTGGCGGGCACGATCCGCACCGACGGGGCGACGGTGGCCGCGAAGCTGCTGCTGGACATGGTCAGCCACGAAAGGCCGCCCGTGCCCGCGTGAACCACGCGGGATCACCGAGCCGGGACCCGGAACACGAGAACCTGCACATGGCCACCAGGTTCGTCACACCGGTCCAGACGCCTTGCCGCACGCAATGGTCGCAAGCGACCCCATATCGGAGCTGATGACGTGAACCCCCTGACCACCAGCGTGTTCGACCTTCCCGACCGCCTCTCCCCCAAGGCCGACCCGACGCTGATCGCCGGCGACGAGGAGCACTTCGCGGCCATCGCGGAGTGCCTCGATCAGACGATCGCCGAACTGTCCGACCGCCTCGATGCCGAGCGCATGGCGCCCGGCGGCATGGGCCGGCAGGCGATGGACCGGGACGCGGAGATCCACCGGCTGACCACTCGCCTGCGCGCACTGCGTCGCTTCGGTCTGGACCTGTGCCTCGGACACATGGTCGGCGCGGACAGATCCGAGCCGGTGTACGTCGGACGACTCAGCCTGACGGACCGCACGGGTCGTCGGCTGCTGGTCGACTGGCGCTCCCCCGCGGCCGAGCCGTTCTTCGGGGCCACCCACGCCAACCCGATGGGTCTGGCGAGCCGCCGCAGGTATCGCTGGACCCGCGGCCGGATCAGCGACTACTGGGACGAGGTGTTCACCCCGGCCGGGCTCGAACGGCACGCCGCGCTCGACGACCAGTCCGCCTTCATCGCCAGCCTGGGCAGCAACAGGTCGGCACGGATGCGAGACGTGCTCGGCACCATCCAGGCCGACCAGGACGCCATCATCCGGGCGGGGTCCCGCGGCGCTCTCGTCGTCGACGGCGGTCCGGGTACGGGGAAGACCGTCGTCGCCCTGCACCGCTCCGCCTACCTCCTCCACTCCGACCCTCGCCTCGGTCACCGCCGGGGCGGTGTGCTGTTCGTCGGTCCGCACCGGCCCTACCTGGCCTACGTCGCCGATGTCCTGCCCAGCCTCGGAGAGGAGGGCGTGCAGACCTGCACCCTGCGGGACCTCGTCGCCGAGGGAGCCGGAGCAGCGGTCGAGGCCGACCCGGACGTGGCCCTCCTGAAGTCGTCCGCGAACCTGGTGAAGGCGATCGAGACGGCCGTCAGGTTCTACGAGGAGCCGCCCGCGAAGGGGATGACGGTCACGACCCACTGGTCCGACATCCGGCTGAGCGCGGGCGACTGGGCCGTGGCGTTCGAGGCGGCGGAACCCGGTACGCCGCACAACGAGGCGCGCCACCAGGTCTGGGAGGAGCTGCTCACGATCCTGGTGGACAAGCACGACGGCGAAGACGTCTCGCCCGACCTGCTCCGCAAGTCGCTGAAGCAGAACAGGGAGCTGGTCACGACCTTCAACCGCGCGTGGCCGCTGCTCGAAGCGGCCGACCTCGTCGGAGACCTGTGGTCGGTACCCGCCTATCTGCGGATGTGTGCTCCCTGGCTCGGCCCCGACGAGGTCCGCAAGCTGCAGCGCAAGGAGGACCCCCAGGCCTGGACGGTGTCCGACCTACCGCTCCTGGACGCGGCACGGCAGCGGCTCGGTGACCCGGAGACGGCCGTGCGCAAGCGCCGGCACGAGGCCGTCCTCGCCGCCCAGCGCGAGCGCATGGCACAGGTCGTCGACAACCTGATCGGGGCCGTGGCCGACTCCGGCGCCGACGGTGACGACGGCGAAGGCCTGGTGACGATGTTGCGCGGCGAGGACGCCCAGGTCAGTCTGGTCGACGAGTCCGAACTGCCCACCGCCGACCCGGACCTGCTCGCCGGCCCGTTCGCGCACATCGTCGTGGACGAGGCCCAGGAACTGACCGACGCGGAGTGGCAGATGCTGCTGCTGCGGTGCCCGTCCCGGAGCTTCACCATCGTCGGGGACCGCGCCCAGGCCAGGCACGGGTTCACGGAGTCGTGGCAGGAGCGGCTGGAGCGGACCGGGTTCGACCGGATCAGCCTGGCCTCTCTGAGCATCAACTACCGGACGCCGGAGGAAATCATGGCGGAAGCCGAGCCGGTCATCCGGGCCGTGCTCCCGGATGCCAACGTGCCGACCTCCATCCGCAGCGGCGGCGTCCCCGTCGTACACGGGTCCGTTTCGGAGCTGAGTTCGGTCCTCGACAGCTGGCTCGCCGCTCATGCCGCCGGGATCGCCTGCGTCATCGGTACTGGTGACATCGGAGTTGGCACGTTCCGGGCGACGTCCCGTGTCCGGTCGCTGACCCCGGAGCTGGCGAAGGGGCTTGAGTTCGACCTGGTCGTCCTCATCGACCCGGAGGAGTTCGGCGAGGGCATCGAGGGAGGCGTCGACCGCTATGTCGCGATGACCCGGGCAACCCGGCAACTCGTCGTCCTCACAAGCTCCTGACGCCGGCCGGACGAACGCCCGCTCCCGGCCGGGTCGGTGGCGTTCGTGGCCGCGCGACACCGGCCAGGCCCGGCCCGCGCAACTGTGCCCGCACAGCCGTGTGCCCTCCCGCGAGTCGTGCTTCGGGAGGGCACACGGGTGTGCTGCGCGGTCCTAGTTGTGGCTGTGGAGGATCTCGTTCAGGCCGCCCCAGACCGCGTTGTTCGGGCGGGCCTCGACCGTGCCGGTGACCGAGTTGCGGCGGAAGAGGATGTTGGAGGCGCCGGAGAGTTCGCGGGCCTTGACGATCTGGCCGTCGGGCATGGTGACGCGGGTTCCGGCGGTGACGTAGAGGCCGGCCTCGACCACGCACTCGTCGCCGAGGGCGATGCCGACGCCCGCCTCGGCGCCGATCAGGCAGCGCTCGCCGATGATGATGCGGACGTTGCCGCCGCCGGACAGCGTGCCCATGGTGGAGGCGCCGCCGCCGATGTCCGAGCCGTCGCCGATCACGACACCGGCGGAGATGCGGCCCTCGACCATCGACGTGCCGAGCGTGCCCGCGTTGAAGTTCACGAAGCCCTCGTGCATGACGGTCGTGCCCTCGGCGAGGTGGGCGCCGAGGCGGACCCGGTCGGCGTCGGCGATGCGGACGCCCTTGGGGGCCACGTAGTCGGTCATGCGGGGGAACTTGTCGATCGAGGTCACCTGGAGGTGCAGGCCCTCGGCGCGCGCGTTCAGCCGGACCTTCTCGACGTCGTCGACGGCGACCGGGCCGAGCGAGGTCCAGGCGACGTTGGCGAGGAAGGCGAACATGCCGTCCAGGCTCTGGCCGTGCGGCTTGACCAGGCGGTGCGAGAGCAGGTGCAGGCGCAGGTAGACGTCGTGCGCGTCGGTCGGCTTCTCGTCGAGCGAGGCGATGACCGTGCGGACCGCGACGACCTCGACGCCCCGGCGCGCGTCCGGCCCGATCGCCTTCGCCGCGCCCTCGCCGAGCAGTTCCACGGCCCGCTCGGCCGACAGCCGCTCCGTACCGGACGGGCCGGGTTCGGCGGAGAGCTCGGGCGCGGGGAACCAGGTGTCGAGAACGGTGCCGTCGGCGGCGATGGTGGCAAGGCCCGCCGCCACCGCGCCGGTGGTGCTGAGAGCAGTCGTGTCGGTCATGGGGGCAACCTAACCGGCCGGGGCCCACGGAGGCCAACCAGCGGGAGGGGCGTCTCAGGTGCCGGGCGGACCGGGTGCCGGGCGGACCGGCGGGCCGTGGGCACCCCCGTGTCCCACGGCCCCTCCGGTCAGCCCGGGTCAGCCCGGTCGGCCCCACTCCCCCTCAGGGCTGCTGCCCGTCCCCGTCGACCACGGCCCCGGCCAGGCGCGTGGTCTCGAGAATGATGTCGCCCGCCTTCCTCGGCCGGGGCGGGGTGTCCCCGGGGTACTCCTCCTCGTGGTCGCGCACGACGATCCAGCGCTGCCCCACGGGCTCGTAGGTGAGCGGGTCGATGAGGACCTCGGTACGGATGTTCGCGTCCGCGCCCCCGTCGATGTAGACGGCGATGACGTCGCGTCCGGAGACGTCCTGGACCAGCCGGTCGCGGACCGACACGCCGGGCAGTGTGGCGAGCGCCCGGTACATCTTGGCCAGCCCCTGCGGGGGCATGGGGTAGGTGTCGAGGAGCACGCCCAGGGCACGGAAGTTGTGCCAGAGGGTCGTCTCCTCGTCCCCCTCACCGGAGGGGTAGAACTCCCGCGCCTTCGCCAGGAGTTTCTCCGGGTCGGACGGCAGGTCCTGGATGTACCGGAACCGCTCCCGGGGCGAGTGGTCGTCGCCCTCCCGCCAGTTCTCGAATTCCGGGTCGGCGTACTTGGTCCAGCCCTCGCTGGTCTGCGGGGGCTCCGTCTCACCGCCCGGCCAGCCACCGCTCGACTGCGTCGTCGACTTGGAGTAGATCCACTGGGTGTCGCCGGGCTCGGCGACGGGCTCGTACCGTTCGACGGTGTCCGCGGCCCGCCCGAGGACCTCCGCGGCGCTGCCCAGCACCGTCTGCGAGGCACCCGGCCGCACCTCGTTCGGCGAGCCGTCGTTCCCGACGACGCCGACGACGAGCAGCGCGGCCGCCGCGACCGCGGCGACGGCTCCGGTCGCCGCGAACCGCCAGTCGGTGCGCAGCCGGCGGACCCGGCCGCGTCCGGCCGACGCCGACGCGTCCATCAGCCGCTGCCGTCCGGGGGCGAGCCGTGCCCGGTCCGGCTCGGGCGCGTCCGCGCGGAAGTCCCGCACCTGGGTCATCTCGTCCATGTCAGATCACCTCCGGGGTATCGGGTACGAACGCGGGGTTCGCCCCGAGCGTCGTACGCACCTTGCGCCGCGCCCGGTTGAGCCGCGAGCGGACCGTTCCTACGGGGATGCCCAGCGCCTCGGCGACCTCCTGGTAGGTGAGGTCCGCCCAGGCCACGAGCAGCAGTACGTGCCGGTCCCCGGCCGGCAGCGCCGCCAGCGCACCAGCGAGTTCCTTCTGTGCCACGACCCTGGTCTCGGTGTCCTCGACCCAGGACGCGGCGACCGGGTCGTGCCCGGTGCGTGCCAGCGCCTTGAGCGCCCGTACCTCGGTACGGCGGTGCTTGCCGATGAGGTTGCCCGCGATGCCGTACAGCCAGGGGCGCGCGTTGCCGTGCGTCACGTCGTAGCGGGCGCGGATGCGGAAGGCCGTGAGAAACGTGTCCGCGGTGATGTCGTCGGCCATGCCGTCGCCGAGGCGCCGGGCCACGTACCGGTGGATGTCGGGCGCGTACCGGTCGTAGAGCCGGGCGAACAGCTCCGGCTCTTCCAGCGACTGGGCGACGACGTCACCGTCGTCCTCCAGCCGCATGTCCGGTGGTGGTCCGGTCACAAGGCCTCCCCCATGTTTTGTCCTTGCCTCGTCGTGAGCCTGTCACCCCCCTGTTCCCCGGTCGGCCGGGAAGGGTTCACGGTCCGGGCGAGGACTCCGCGGGGCCTTCAGGAATCACCCGGTGGCCTTCGGGGAATCACCCGCGCCAGCGCCTCCCGCGCCCACTCCTCGTCGTACGGCACGCCAGTCAGCAGCACCTGGAGACAGATCCCGTCGATGAGCGCGACCAGGGTCCGGGCGGTGACCGGGTCGGTGCGCCGGGCGAGCAGGTCGGCGAGGTCCTGGCACCACTCGGCGGCGACGGGCCTGAGGGCGGGGCGGCGCAGGGCGGCGAGGTAGAGCTCGTACTCCAGTTCCACGCCCGTACGGTCGCCGGCGAGCCATTCGCCGGTCAGCGTGGCCAGTTCGGCGGCTAGGTCGACGCCGGGGTCCTCCAGGGCACCGTGCGCGGCGACGACCTTCGCGAAGCCCTCGCTCGCCTGCCGCAGCGCGGCGACCAGGAGTTCGTCGAGGGTCTTGAAGTGGTACGTGGTCGAGCCGAGCGGCACATCCGCCTCGGCTGCCGCGGAACGGTGGCTCAGTCCGGCGATGCCCTTCTCCCCTACGACCCGGATCGCCGCGTCGATGATCCGCTGGCGCCGGTCGGGGTCGTACCGGCGGGCCATCAGTGCGCACCTCCGAGGTTCAGCACCACCACCCCGACGATGATCAGCGCAATCCCGGCGGCCTTCGCGAGGCCCAGCTCCTCCTCGAACAGGACCAGCCCGAGGGCGGCGACGGCCGCGGTGCCGACCCCGGCCCAGATCGCGTAGGCCGTGCCGACCGACACGGTCTTGAGGGTCTGGGCGAGCAGCACGAACGAGACGACATAGCCGACGGCGGTCACCAGCGAGGGCGCCAGCCTGCTGAAGCCCTCGCTGTACTTCATGGCGGTCGTCGCGGCCACTTCGGCGGCGATGGCTCCGGCGAGCAGAACGTATCCCATGCGTACAAGCGTACACATCATACGTACGGCCGTACACATCAAGAATTCGCCAAGGCTTACAGCCGGTAGAAGCGGAACAGTGCGAGGGGCCCGGGGCGGCGGCCGGTGCGGACGTACCCGCCGGGGAGGAAGGGCCACCCGCCCACCCACGGGTTGGCGCTTCCGGCCCGGGGTGAGCCATCGCGTCCCGGACGCCGATCGAAAAGGACGTGAATCCGGCCCAAAGCCTCAACTCGGCCGCCGAAGCACTGAATTCGCAACCAAACCGCGTCGGGAAAGAGCTGCTCGGAGACCACTGGTTCCACTACTGTTTCAACGGTCAACACACCCGGCTTCCGCGGCCACAGCCGTTCCGCGTGTGTCTGTGACGTTGATTCCTCCTGTGCCGAATGACGAATTCGCGTTCGCCTTTGGCGACGCTGAGGGAACCGCGCATGCCAGAAGAGAAGCCCGGATCTACTCCGGCCCGGCCCGCTCCGCCCGCTTGGAGCGCGCCTCCGAAAGTGTGGGAAACCGGCGAAACGCCGGATGATTCCCGGGTGCCCGGCACACGAAGACTCTGGCTGGCCGGTGGGCTTGCCGTAGGAGTCCTGGTCACGAGCGTGGCCGCCATCGTTTTACAAGAACAGTCGTCTGACGACTCCGAGCGGCGTACGGGGCAGACCACATCCGCCGACCGGCCGGTCGTCCCCGCTGTCTCCCTGCCTCCGACGCCTCCCAGCGGGAAGAGCGGCCTGTCCTCTCCCCAGCCCTCCCCCAGCCCCACGCGGAACTCGGGGAACTCTGGGAACTCGGAAGGTTCCGGCGGCTCGTCCACCCAGCAGGGCGGTGTCAAGCCGACGCCGGCCTCCGAGCCCTCGGCGTCCGCCAGCAAGCCGTCGGCCTCCAAGCCGCCCGCCGAAAAACCCTCGGACCCGTGGAAGTCCGTCCAGTCGGTCAATTACCCCGACCGTTACTGGCACCTGAGTCGCGGCGCCATCCGGCTCGACCAGGTGAGTTCCCGCAGCGGGAGCGAGACCAGGGAGGACTCCACCTTCAAGGTCGTCCCCGGCCTCGCCGACTCCTCCTGCCACTCCTTCGTCATGAAGGACGGCAGCTTTCTGCGCCACGAGAGCTTCCGGCTCCGCGCCGACCGCAACGACGGCTCGGCGCTCTTCAAGCAGGACGCCACCTTCTGCGCACGGCAGTCCTTCCACTCCGGTGCCGTGATGCTGGAGTCGGTCAATTACCCGGGCTATTTCCTGCGCCACAAGAACTTCGAGCTGCGCCTCGGTCCGGTCGAGAACAACTACGTCTACTGGGCGGACGCGGCGTTCCGGCTGGTGAAGGGGTTTGACTGAACCCGGGGAAACAGTGGAGCTGAGCCCAGGAGACAACTGTGGCCCCCGGCATACTGCCGGGGGCCACAGTCACATATGCGCGAAGGTCAGACGCTCGAACTTCGGACGTTCGAAGGTCAGACGCTCGAACCTCAGACGTTGAACCCGAGCGCCCGCAGCTGCTCGCGCCCGTCGTCCGTGATCTTGTCCGGGCCCCACGGCGGCATCCAGACCCAGTTGATGCGCAGTTCGTTGACGAGGCCGTCCGTGGCGGACTTGGCCTGGTCCTCGATGACATCGGTGAGCGGACAGGCCGCGGACGTCAGGGTCATGTCGACGGTCGCGATGTTCGCGTCGTCGACGTGGATGCCGTAGATGAGGCCGAGGTTGACGACGTCGATGCCCAGCTCGGGGTCGACGACGTCCATCAGCGCCTCACGGAGTTCCTCCTCCGAGGCCGGCTTCATCTCCACGGTCTCAGTCATGCCGTCTTCCTTTCGGCGTCGGCTCCGGTGTCCGCTCCGCCCAGCACCTGGGCCGTCGCGTCCTTCCACGCCATCCAGCTCAACAGGGCGCACTTCACCCGCGCCGGGTACTTGGAGACGCCGGCGAACGCGACCGCGTCCTCCAGCACCTCCTCCATCGCGTCGTCCGGCTCGATCCGGCCCTTGGACTGCATCAGCTCCAGGAAGGTCTCCTGGATCTTCTGCGCGTCGGCCAGGTCCTTGCCGACGAGCAGCTCGTTCAGTACGGAGGCGCTCGCCTGGCTGATCGAGCAGCCCTGGCCCTCGTACGACACGTCGCTGATCGTCGTGCCGTCGTACTTCACGCGCAGCGTGATCTCGTCGCCGCACGTCGGGTTGACGTGGTGCACCTCGGCGTCGCCGTCCCGCAAGCCCCGCCCGTGCGGGTTCTTGTAGTGGTCCAGGATGACGTCCTGGTACATCGAATCAAGCTTCACGACCTGCAGCCCCTCAGCCGAAGAAGTTCCGTACGTGCTCCAGGCCGTCGACCAGCGCGTCGATCTCGGTCGGCGTGGAGTACAGATAGAACGACGCTCGCGTGGTCGCAGGAATTCCGTACCTCAGGCAGACCGGCCGTGCGCAGTGGTGACCGACCCGGACCGCGATGCCCTGCTCGTCGAGGACCTGGCCCACGTCGTGCGGGTGGATGTCGCCGAGAGTGAAGGAGATCGCCGCGCCCCGGTCCTCGGCCGTGGTCGGGCCGATGATCCGCAGGTCCGGGACCTCTGTCAGCCGCTTCACCGCGTACTCGGTGAGCGCGTGCTCATGGGCGAGGATCTTGTCCATGCCGATCGAGCTCAGGTAGTCGATCGCCGCGCCCATGCCGACCGCCTGCGCGATCGGCGGGGTGCCCGCCTCGAACTTGTGCGGCGCCGGGGCGTACGTCGACGAGTGCATCGACACCGTCTCGATCATCTCACCGCCGCCCAGGAACGGAGGCAGGTCCTCCAGCAGCTCCTGGCGGCCCCAGAGGACACCGATGCCGGTCGGGCCGCACATCTTGTGGCCGGTGAAGGCCACGAAGTCGGCCTGCAGGGCCTGTACGTCCAGCGGCATGTGCGGCGCGGCCTGCGAGGCGTCGATACAGACCAGGGCGCCGACCTCCTGCGCCCGGCGCACTATCGCCTCGACCGGGTTCAGCGTGCCCAGGATGTTCGACACCAGTACGAAGGAGACGATCTTCGTCTTCTCCGTGATGATCTCGTCGATGTTGGACAGGTCCAGGCGGCCGTCGTCGGTCAGGCCGAACCACTTCAGCTTCGCGCCCGTGCGCTGCGCCAGCAGCTGCCAGGGGACGATGTTGGAGTGGTGCTCCATCTCCGTGATGACGATCTCGGTCTCGTGGTCCACCCGGTAGGGCTCGTCGGCCCAGCCGAGCATGTTGGCCACGAGGTTGAGCGACTCGGAGGCGTTCTTGGTGAAGATCACCTCGTCGCGGCTGGGCGCGTTGATGAACTCCGCGACCTTGTCACGGGCGCCCTCGTACAGCGCCGTGGCCTCCTCGGCGAGCACATGCACACCGCGGTGGACGTTGGCGTTGTAGCGCTCGTAGTACTCGTTCAGGGCGTCCAGCACCTGGCGCGGTTTCTGGCTGGTGGCCGCGTTGTCCAGGTACACGAGCTTCTGACCGTCGTGGACCTGGCGGTCCAGGATGGGGAAGTCCTTGCGGATCGCCTCGGTGTCGAGGAGGCCCGGCAGCTGTGTCACGCTGATACGCCACCCTTCGTGTATGCCTCGTAGCCCTCGTTCTCCAGCTTGTCCGCGAGCTCCGGGCCGCCGGACTCGGCGATACGGCCGCCCGCGAACACGTGGACGTGGTCGGGCTTGATGTAGCGCAGGATGCGCGTGTAGTGCGTGATCAGCAAGGTGCCGACCTCGCCCGTCTCACGGACGCGGTTCACACCCTCCGACACGACCCGCAGGGCGTCGACGTCCAGACCGGAGTCGGTCTCGTCGAGGATCGCGATCTTCGGCTTGAGCAGCTCCAGCTGGAGGATCTCGTGGCGCTTCTTCTCACCGCCGGAGAAGCCCTCGTTGACGTTGCGCTCGGCGAAGGCGGGGTCCATGTTGAGACGCTCCATGGTCTCCTTGACCTCCTTCACCCAGGTGCGCAGCTTGGGGGCCTCGCCACGGATCGCGGTGGCGGACGTACGGAGGAAGTTGGAGACCGAGACGCCGGGGACCTCGACCGGGTACTGCATGGCGAGGAAGAGACCCGCGCGGGCGCGCTCGTCGACGGACATCTCCAGGACGTCCTCGCCGTCGAGGGTGACGGTGCCGCCGGTGATCGTGTACTTCGGGTGACCCGCGAGGGAGTAGGCGAGGGTCGACTTGCCGGAGCCGTTCGGGCCCATGATGGCGTGCGTCTCGCCCTGCTTCACGGTGAGGTCGACACCCTTGAGGATTTCCTTCGTGCCGTTCTCGACCTCGACGGTGACGTGCAGGTCTCGGATTTCAAGCGTTGCCATGGGTGCCTCAGGACTCCTGGGTGAGGGAGACGAGCACGTCGTCCCCTTCGATCTTTACGGGGTATACGGGGACGGGGCGCGTCGCGGGAAGGCCGGACGGCTTGCCGGTGCGGAGGTCGAAGCAGGAACCGTGCAGCCAGCACTCGATCTGGCCGTCCTCCACCTCGCCCTCGGAGAGCGAGACGTTCGCGTGCGAGCAGATGTCGTGGATCGCGAACACCTCCCCCTCGGTACGGACGACCGAGACGGGCGTGCCGTCGAGTTCCACCCGCTTCGGGGTGTCCTCCTCCAGCTCGCTCAGCCCACAGGCGCGTACGAAAGCGGCCATCAGACCGACGCCTCCAGCTCCTCGTCGATCTTCACGAGCAGGCGCTCCTCGATGTCGTCGACGCCGATCTGCTGGACCAGTTCGGCGAAGAAGCCGCGGACCACCAGACGGCGGGCCTCGTCGGCCGGGATGCCGCGGGCCATCAGGTAGAAGAGCTGCTCGTCGTCGAAACGGCCGGTGGCGCTCGCGTGACCGGCGCCGACGATCTCGCCGGTCTCGATCTCCAGGTTCGGCACCGAGTCGACGCGGGCGCCGTCGGTGAGGACCAGGTTCCGGTTCATCTCGTACGTGTCCGTGCCCTCGGCCTTGGCCTCGATCAGCACGTCGCCGATCCACACCGCGTGCGCGTCGTCGCCCTGGAGCGCGCCCTTGTAGGCGACGTTCGACTTGCAGTGCGGGGTGTTGTGGTCGACCAGGAGGCGGTGCTCCTGGTGCTGGCCGGCGTCGGTGAAGTAGAGCCCGAAGAGCTCGGCCTCGCCGCCGGGGCCGGCGTACCGGACGCGCGGGTGCAGGCGTACGAGGTCGCCGCCGAAGGTGACGACCACGGACTTGAAGGAGGCGTCGCGGCCGACCAGCGCGTTGTGCTGGGCGACGTGGACGGCCTTCTCGTCCCAGTCCTGGACGGAGACGACGGTCAGCTTGGCCCCGTCGCCCAGGAGGTAGTCGACGTTGGCGGCGAGTACCGCGTCACCGGTGTGGTCGATGACGACGACGGCCTCGGCGAAGGCGCCCAGTTCGATGACCTGGTGGCCGTACGCGACCCCGCCCTCGCCGTGCACGGCGACACGGATCGGCTCGGTGAGCACCGTCTCCTTGGGGACGGTGACCACGCCGGCCTTCTCGAACGCCGAGTACGCCTGGGCGGCGACGCGGTCCACGGGGGTGCCCGCCCTGCCGAGGCGCGCGTCGTCGCGGCCGACGGTCTCGACGATGACGCCCTCGGGGGCCTGGACGTCCACCTTCACGCCGGTGCCGGTGGCGGTGGCGGTGCCGTCGTGCAGCCCGCGCAGCCGCTCCAGCGGGGTGAACCGCCACTCCTCCTCGCGGCCGTGCGGGACCGGGAAGTCCGCCACGTCGAAGGACGGGGGCGCGCTCATGCGCGTGGCGACGGTCGACTCGGCGGCCACCGCGATCTGGCCGGCGGTGGTGGATCCCAGCGGTGGGGGTCCCCCCGCCCGAGCGGATTCGAGGGTGGGGGAGTTCTGAGCCTCAGCCATGGCTGTCGGTCTGCTCTCTTCCTACGTGTTGCGGTCCTCGGCCCGCCGGGAAAGGGCGGGCCGCCGGGTGCTGGGACGGACGGCCGGTCAGCCGACCGCGCCTTCCATCTGCAGCTCGATCAGCCGGTTGAGCTCAAGTGCGTACTCCATGGGCAGCTCCTTCGCGATGGGCTCGACGAAGCCGCGCACGATCATGGCCATCGCCTCGAACTCGCTCAGACCGCGGCTCATCAGGTAGAAGAGCTGGTCCTCGGAGACCTTGGAGACGGTGGCCTCGTGGCCCATGGAGACGTCGTCCTCGCGTACGTCCACGTAGGGGTACGTGTCCGAGCGGGAGATGGTGTCGACGAGCAGCGCGTCACAGAGCACGTTGGACTTCGAGCCCGCGGCGCCCTCGCCGATCTCGACCAGACCGCGGTAGGAGGTACGGCCGCCACCACGCGCCACGGACTTCGACACGATGTTGGAGGACGTGTTCGGCGCCATGTGGACCATCTTGGAACCGGCGTCCTGGTGCTGCCCCTCGCCCGCGAAGGCGATGGAGAGGGTCTCGCCCTTGGCGTGCTCGCCCATCAGGTAGACGGCCGGGTACTTCATCGTCACCTTGGAGCCGATGTTGCCGTCGATCCACTCCATGGTCGCGCCCTCGTAGGCGACGGCGCGCTTGGTGACCAGGTTGTAGACGTTGTTCGACCAGTTCTGGATGGTCGTGTAGCGGCAGCGGGCGTTCTTCTTGACGATGATCTCGACCACGGCGCTGTGCAGCGAGTCCGACTTGTAGATCGGGGCGGTGCAGCCCTCGACGTAGTGCACATAGGCACCCTCGTCGACGATGATCAGGGTCCGCTCGAACTGGCCCATGTTCTCCGTGTTGATGCGGAAGTAGGCCTGGAGCGGGATCTCGACGTGCACGCCCGGCGGCACGTAGATGAAGGAGCCGCCCGACCACACGGCGCTGTTCAGCGACGCGAACTTGTTGTCGCCGACCGGGATGACGGTCCCGAAGTACTCCTTGAAGAGCTCCGGGTGCTCCTTCAGGGCCGTGTCGGTGTCGAGGAAGATGACGCCCTGCTCCTCCAGGTCCTCGCGGATCTGGTGGTAGACGACCTCCGACTCGTACTGGGCGGCGACACCGGCGACGAGGCGCTGCTTCTCCGCCTCCGGGATGCCGAGCTTGTCGTACGTGTTCTTGATGTCCTCGGGCAGGTCCTCCCAGGACTCCGCCTGCTTCTCCGTGGAGCGTACGAAGTACTTGATGTTGTCGAAGTCGATGCCCGACAGGTCCGAGCCCCAGTTCGGCATGGGCTTCTTCTCGAACAGGCGCAGGCCCTTGAGGCGGAGCTTGGTCATCCACTCCGGCTCGCTCTTCTTCTCGGAGATGTCGCGGACGACGTCCTCGTTGATGCCGCGCTTGGCAGAGGCGCCGGCCGTGTCGGAGTCGGCCCAGCCGTATTCGTACTTGCCCAGGCCCTCGAGTTCGGGGTGAGCAGTCTCCGTGGGGAGAGTCATGCGGGGTTCCTCCCGGCCGTGCTTGCAGATGCGTTGTGGGAAATCGACTTGGAAATCTTGGAGGTCTTCGACGTCCCGGGGATGAACGTCGTGCAGACACCGTCGCCGTGCGCGATGGTGGCGAGCCGCTGGACGTGCGTTCCGAGGAGCTCGGCGAAGAACTCCGTCTCCGCCTCGCACAGCTGCGGGAACTGCTCGGCGACATGGGCGACCGGGCAGTGGTGCTGGCAGAGCTGCTCACCCTCGTGGGGGTGCGGCGCGCTGCGCGCCGTAGCAGCGTACCCGTCCACGCTCAGGGCCTTGGCCAGGGCTTCGGTCTTCTGGTCGGGGGTGGCCGCCTCGACGGCCTTCCGGTACGCGACCGCCTGGGCGGCGATCCGGGCGCGGGCGAAGGCGGCGACCGCCTCGTCCCCGCCCTCGCGCTCGGCGATCCAGCGCAGGGCGTCCATGGCGAGCTTGTCGTAGGACTGGTCGAAGGCGTCCCGTCCGCAGTCCGTCAGGGCGAACACCTTGGCGGGCCGACCGCGCGTACGCGCGCCGTAGACCCGCTGCTCACGGGCCTCGACCACATCGTCGGCGGCGAGCGCGTCGAGGTGCCGCCGTACGGCCGCCTGGGTGAGCCCGAGCCGTCCGGCGAGTTCGGCGACGGTCGACGGGCCGTGGTCCAGGACGGACCGCGCGACCCGGTTGCGCGTCGAACGCTCACCGGTCGCCAGCTCCTCGTGAGGGGCCCCCACGGGAGTCTCCTGAGCCTCGCCGACGTTTTTCACAACGCCATTGTTGCGTAATTCCTCAGAGGCAGGCAAGCCGCGTCCGGATCACCGGGCGGTGCCGTGCATCACTTAGGCATACCTAATCCGACCTGCGGAAACGATCATCGATCGATCAAATCGGTGGCGCCGCGCGAGCCGCTCCGGGAGACTTCCGAACCATGTCGACACCCCCTCCGACCGGCCCACTCGTCACCCGGAGCACCCTCGCCGCGGAGCTGCGCTCCCTGGGTGTGGACCCCGGCGAGGCCCTCCTCGTCCACTCCTCCCTCAGCTCCCTCGGCTGGGTGTGCGGAGGGGCCGTCGCGGTCGTTCAGGGACTGCTCGACGCGCTCGGCCCGCACGGGACGCTGGTGGTGCCCACGCAGTCCGGCGAACTCTCCGATCCGGCGCTGTGGGCCAATCCGCCGGTGCCCGAGGAGTGGTGGGAGGACATCCGCGCGTCGATGCCCGCGTACGACCCGCGGGTCACGCCGACGCGCGGGGTCGGCGTGGTCCCCGAGACCGTACGCACCTGGCCGGGCGCCCTGCGCAGCGCGCACCCGCAGACGTCCTTCGCCGCGATCGGCCCGCGCGCGGCGGCGGTCGTCGACGGCCACGCACTCGACTGCCGTCTCGGCGAGCGCAGCCCGCTGGCCCGCCTGGAGGCGATGGACGCCCGGGTGCTCCTGCTCGGCGCGGGCTGGGACGCGTGCACGAGCTTCCACCTGGCCGAGTACCGGATCGCGTCACCGCTGGTCGAGGTGGGGCGGCCGGGCCCGGACGGCTGGGAGGTGGTGACCGAGGTGTCGATCTCCTCGGACCGGTTCGACGAACTGGGCCACGACTTCGAGCGGGACAACCCGGTGGTACGCGGCAGGGTGGGCGCGGCGGACGCGCGCCTGTTCCACGTCGCGGACGCGGTGGCGTACGCCGGGCGCTGGCTGGCGATGCACCGACCCCGCGAGGAGGAGACCGAGGGAGAGATCTCCGCCCCCGCCCACCTCGGCACCCGGTCGCCTACCTAGACTCTGGCCCATGCGAAGTGACCCCGTGGTACAGGTCCGGGCCCTGGTGAAACGGTACGGAGACAAGACCGCGGTCGACGGCCTCGATCTGGTGGCCGGGGCGGGCGTCACCGCCGTACTGGGCCCCAACGGCGCGGGCAAGACGACCACGGTGGAGACCTGCGAGGGGTACCGCAGGCCGGACTCGGGCACGGTCCGCGTCCTGGGCCTCGACCCCGTCCGACAGGGCCGCGACCTGCGCCCCCGCGTCGGCGTGATGCTCCAGTCCGGCGGCGTCTACTCGGGTGCCCGCGCCGACGAGATGCTGCGCCACGTGGCCGGGCTGCACGCGCACCCGCTGGACGTGGACGCGCTGATCGAGCGCCTGGGCCTCGCCGGTTGCGGCCGCACGACCTACCGGCGGCTCTCCGGCGGCCAGCAGCAGCGCCTGGCGCTGGCCATGGCCGTGGTCGGCCGGCCGGAGCTGGTCTTCCTCGACGAGCCCACCGCCGGACTGGACCCCCAGGCCCGCCGGGCGACCTGGGAACTCGTACGCGACCTGCGCGCCGACGGCGTCTCCGTCATCCTCACGACCCACTACATGGACGAGGCCGAGCAACTCGCCGACGACGTCGCGATCATCGACGCCGGCCGGGTCATCGCCCAGGGCTCCCCCGAGGACCTGTGCCGCGGCGGCGCCGAGAACACCCTGCGCTTCACCGGCCGCCCCGGTCTCGACGTGGGCTCCCTGCTCAAGGCGCTCCCCGCGGACAGCGCCGCCGCCGAACTGACACCGGGCGTGTACCGGGTCAGCGGCAAGGTCGACCCCCAGCTCCTCGCGACCGTCACGTCCTGGTGCGCCCAGCACGGGGTGATGCCGGACAGGATCTCGGTGGAGCGGCACACCCTGGAGGATGTCTTCCTGGAGCTGACCGGCAAGGAGCTGCGCTCATGAGCGCCGGTACGTACGCGCCGAAGCCGGGCGCCGCCCCGCTGCCCCGCATGATCGCGGCGCAGGCGGTGCTGGAGACGAAGATGCTGCTCCGCAACGGCGAGCAGCTGCTCCTGACGGTCGTGATCCCGACGCTGCTGCTGGTCCTGTTCAGCTCGGTGGACATCGTCGACACGGGATCCGGCGAAGCCGTGGACTTCCTCGCCCCCGGCATCCTCGCCCTCGCGGTGATGTCCACAGCCTTCACCGGCCAGGCCATCGCCACCGGCTTCGAACGCCGCTACGGCGTCCTCAAGCGCCTGGCCTCCTCGCCGCTCCCCCGCTGGGGCCTGATGACCGCGAAGACGCTGGCCGTGCTGGTCACGGAGGTCCTTCAGATCGCCCTCCTCACGGTGATCGCCTTCGCGCTGGGCTGGTCCCCGCAGGGCAACCCCTTCGCCGTACTCCTGCTCCTGATCCTCGGCACGGCCGCCTTCTCGGGCCTCGGCCTGCTGATGGCGGGCACGCTCAAGGCGGAGGCGACCCTCGCCGCCGCGAACCTGGTCTTCCTGCTGCTCCTGGTCGGCGGCGGGGTCGTCGTGCCGCTGGACAAGTTCCCGGACGCGGCCCAGAGCGCGCTGGGGCTGCTGCCGATCGCGGCGCTGTCGGACGGGCTGCGGGACGTGCTCCAGCACGGGGCCGGGATGCCGTGGGGGAACCTCGGGGTCCTGGCCGTGTGGGCGGTGCTGGGGCTGGGGGCGGCGGCGCGGTTCTTCCGGTGGGAGTGATGCGGGCTCGGTGACCCGCACGTTTTTCGAGGGCACCCTCGTGAAAACGTGCACAAGCCCCACGCCTACCATGGGCCCGTGCCAAACGTGACCCGCGCCGACGCCGCAGCCGCCGTGCGCAGCCCCCTCGCCTTCATCGCCGCACGCTGGACCCCGGACCCCCGGACGGTTCAGCGGGCCGCCCTCGCCGCGCTCGTCATGTCGGTGGTCATCGTGGTCACCGGCGGTGCCGTCCGGCTGACCGGTTCCGGGCTCGGCTGCCCGACCTGGCCCAAGTGCACCGAGGACTCGCTCACCAACACCAGCGAGATGGGCATCCACGGCGTCATCGAGTTCGGCAACCGCATGCTGACGTACGTACTGTGCGCGGCCGTCGGCTGGGCGATCATCGCCGCGCGCTCGCAGAAGCCGTACCGGCGGAGCCTCACCCGGCTCGGCTGGGCGCAGTTCTGGGTCGTCATGGGCAACGCGGTCCTCGGCGGCATCGTGGTCCTGGTCGGCCTCAACCCGTACACGGTCGCGGCCCACTTCCTGCTCTCCTCGGCCCTCATCGCGGTCGCCACGGTCATGTGGCAGCGCACGCGCGAGGGCGACGGGGAGCCGCGTCCGCTGGTCGGCAAGGCCGTGCGGCAACTGGTGTGGGTGCTGGTCGGCGCCACCGTGCTGCTGATCGCGGTCGGCACGGTGGTCACCGGCGCGGGTCCGCACGCGGGCGACTCCAGCGACATCGAGCGCATGCCGCTGGACTGGGAGAACGTCACCAAGCTGCACGCCGCCCTCGCCTGGGTCGTGGTGACGCTGGCCTTCGCCCTGTGGATCGTCCTCAAGGCGGTCGACGCCCCCAGGCTCCCTCTCGCTCAGACCCGCGACCTGATCCTGATCCTGCTCGCGCAGGGCTTCGTCGGATATGTGCAGTACTTCACCGACCTCCCCGAGGTCCTGGTCGGCACGCACATGCTCGGCTCCTGCCTGGTGTGGATCTTCACGCTCCGGGTGCTGCTCTCCCTGCGGGAGCGTCCGGAGGCCGGGGTGGACCTGCCGGGTCCGGCGGCGGAGACACCGGTGGCCACGCGCGCGTGAGTCACGTGTGGGCCCGTACCAGGGCATCGATCGCCGGGGCGAGGTAGGCCCTGGTCAGCTCGGCCCTGCGAGCCGTCCACCGCTCGTTCGGCGCCGGCCCGGGGCCGTTGTACCGTCGCCGCCTGACGTCCTCGACCACCTCCACGGGCGCGCCGAGGCCGGGCAGCAGGTCGAGGGCCTCCCTCTTGGTGATCAGCCGCCCCTCGTTCAGGGTGACCGCGGCACGGGCGTACGTGACGAGCCCCATGTCCACCCAGACGTCCCGCGTCCAGTTGCCGACCCGGTCGACCTCCCGCCGCCAGAAGTCCCGCTGGTCGCGCACCACGAACTCGGCGAGCTCACCGTCCGGGACGGGCGGCAGCAGGCCCTGGGGCGACTCGCCGTGCAGGACCAGCCCGAAAGTGTGCAGTTCGCGCCGCGTCACCGGGGTGACGGGGAACTTGACCAGGTGCTGGTGTCTCCGGATGAGGTGCCGTCGCTCCGCGCCTGCCGCCGTGCCGGGTGTCAGGTAGGCGCAGTGCAGCTTGTCGACAAGCGGTTCGGCACGCAGGCGGGCGTGCAGCCGGGCCACCCGCCAGACCGTCCTCGCCGTGATCGGGTCGTCCAGGACCGCGATCAGGTCCAGGTCGCTGCGGCCCTCCTGGTAGTCGCCCCCGGCCAGTGATCCATGGGCCCATACAGCGACGGGAGCGAGGTCCCGCAGTTCGGCGAGGAAGCGGTCGAGCAATGCGTCGGTCGTGTCTCTGTCGGTCATGTGCACGGTCTCCTGTCGGTCATGTGCACAGTCTGGACAGTTACTCCAGCCCGTACACCCGCCGCGCGTTTCCCACCGCGATCAGCCCGGCCACCCGCTGCGCGTCCGCCAGCGACCAGGAGCCCTCGGCCACCCAGGTCCCCAGCACCCGTGCCAGGGCCTCGCGGAACAGTCGGGCGGCCACGACGTGGAGTTCGGGCAGTCCCTGCGCGCCGCTGGAGAAGAGCAGCTTGCCGAAGGGGGCCAGCTCCAGCACCTCGGCGAGGACGGCGGCGGCCCTGGCTCCCGTGCGGACGAGTTCGGCGCCCAGGTCGGCGTAGACGTGCGGGAAGACCCCGGCGAGGTGGGCCGCGTGGCGGTGGTACGGGTAGCCGTGCAGCAGGACCAGGTCGGTGCCGAGGCCCGCCGTGGCGCGGGCGAAGTCCGTGAGGAGGGCGGGGTCGGTGTGGTCGATGCGCGGGCCGGGCCCGCCGAGGCCGGCGTGGAGCTGGAGGGGCAGGCCGGAGGCGACGGCGATCCAGAGCAGGTGCCGGAGCAGGACCGGGTCGGTGAGGGTGCCGCCGACCCGGCGGCCCGCGAGCCAGCGTCCGGCCGCGCCCCGCACCTCCCCCGGCCCCGGCGGTTCGGGCGCGAGCGCCAGACCGTGCCGTACGCCGGCCACGGACGTGAAGGCGACGGCGTTCGCGGCGGCCCCGTGCACCGACTCCGCGAGATTGGCGAGAAAGGACTCGACCGTGCCGGAGGTGTCGGCGACCTGCTCGGCGAGGAGTTCCAGGCGGACGATCTCGTGGGCGTCGGCGGCGCCCGTGGAGGCCATCTCGCCGGGTCCGGTGAGGTCGCCGGGCAGCCCGGTGTCGACGAGGTACGTCGTGATGCCGCTGCCCCGCAGCAGCCTGCGGCCCGCCTCCAGGACGCCCAGTTCGCGGCGCCGGGCCAGGTAGCGGGCGGGAGGACAGTGGGGTTCCAGGCCGAGCAGGGGCGGGCACCAGCGGCGTACCGCGAAGCCCGTCTGGGTGTCGAAGAAGGTGGTGCCGGGGGCCGGTGGACCCTCGCTGCGGGCGAGGTGGGCCTCGAAGGTGCCGAGGCCCAGCTCCGTTCGCAGGACGCCGTGGCAGTACTGGTCCACCAGGGACGGCGTTTCGATCATCCGGACTCCCCGCGTTGGACCGTGTGACTCCCACACGTCCTAACGGGTGAACCGGGCGCGAGGTGTTGCTCTCACGCACCCCGTCCGAACGACCGACGGTTGTCGGCCGAAGGCCCCATGCCGCCCCATATGCCTCATAGGCTCCAGGGCCTCAGTCGTTGCCGGGACCGCCCACCTGGATTCCCGCCATCCGCGACCACTCGTACGGCCCGGTCCTCACCTTGGCCGCGAAGTCGCCGTCGAAGTTCTCGTGCACGGTGATCCCGGCCTTCTTGACGGCCTGCTCGGCGACGGCGTACGTCGGGGCCATGAGGTCGCCCCAGCCGCCGTCCTCGCCGACGAGCACGATCCGGGCGCCGCGCTGCCCGACGTACGCGATCTGGCCCTCGGCCCCGCCGTGCGCCTTGGCGAAGGCACTGA
Organism: Streptomyces sp. NPDC002845; assembly: GCF_053591955.1. Classification (NCBI taxonomy): domain Bacteria; kingdom Bacillati; phylum Actinomycetota; class Actinomycetes; order Kitasatosporales; family Streptomycetaceae; genus Streptomyces; species Streptomyces sp. NPDC002845. Next base: position 145,173 of record NZ_JBSFUU010000008.1, read on the forward strand.
TCTCCTTGGCGAGCCTGGCCGCCTTGCGCTCCGCCCTGGCGGCCCGCTTGGCGTCGTCGGCCGTCTCGTCAACCTGCTGCGTGTCTGCCATGACCAAAATGCTACCGACGGGTAGATCGAACGGCGACGGGAGGGGTGCGTGGCCTTGACCACGCACCCCTCCCGAACGGAGACCGACGTACCCGACCGACGTGCCTACCGGAGGAAGGGGTCCACCGCGACCGCCACGAACAGGATCGACACATACGTGATCGACCAGTGGAACAGCCGCATCTCCTTGAGCTTGGCCCCCGTCGCCTCGGCCTTCGCCCGGTTCTGCAACCCGTGTGCCTCCCACAGCCAGAATCCGCCCGCCAGCAGCGCGACCAGCGTGTAGAACCAGCCCGTGTAGCCGAGCGGGGTCAGCAGCAGCGACACGGCGACCATCACCCAGCTGTAGATCACGATCTGCCGGGCGACCACCTTGTTGGAGGCGATGACCGGCAGCATCGGCACGCCCACGCGCGCGTAGTCCTCCCTGACCTTCATGGACAGCGGCCAGTAGTGCGGCGGCGTCCAGAAGAACATGACGAGGAAGAGGACGATCGGCGCCCAGGACATGGAATTCGTGACGGACGACCAACCGATGAGCACGGGGAGACAGCCGGCGATGCCGCCCCACACGATGTTCTGCGACGTACGGCGCTTCAGGATCATCGTGTAGACGACGACGTAGAAGAGGAGCGCGCCGAGGGCGAGCCAGGCGGACAGCCAGTTGACGGTCAGGCCGAACAGCAGGGTGGAGACGACGGCGAGGGTGATACCGAAGGTGAGGCATTCGCGCGGGCTGACCATGCCGGTGACCAGCGGACGCTGCGAGGTGCGGTCCATCAGCGCGTCGATGTCGCGGTCGATGTACATGTTCAGCGCGTTGGCGCCGCCCGCGGAGAGGTAGCCGCCGACGCAGGTGAGCAGTACCAGCTTCAGGTCCGGCACGCCCTGTTCGGCGAGGAACATCACCGGAACCGTGGTGATCAGCAGAAGCTCGATGATCCGCGGCTTGGTCAGCGCCACGAACGCTTTGACGCGGGCCCCGAACGGCCGCTGGCCCCGGCTGCTGCTCGCGCCGCTCGCGCCAAGCACCCCCGCTGGACGGGATTCGACGGCCGTCACGCACACCCCTGACAGAGACATCCCAGCAAGCCCCCGGTGTGAACTCCCGGTAAAGGCTCGCGCGTACTCACGGAACTGTATCCGCTGCCCGAACCGCGTCCTTCGTGGGGGTGGGGTCGTGTTGAGAGGCCCGCGTGAGGGGCCGATCAAAGAGCCGGATCACTCTCGATTGAGCACTCGGATGCATGCCTCCGTATTCAGATGTCGAATACGGAACGTGCCTGGTCTCACCATGCGGAATCCCTAGTCGGGAGACAGATGCCGGTTGGTCCCGGCAGTCTGGAATGGCTCGAAAAAACACACGTTCCTACGGGATAGGCTCGACAGCGGCCGGTGGGCACCCAGTGCACCGGCAGCCGGTGGGCAGACGCCCAGTACACCGGCCTTCGACATGTGGAGAGGAGCCCTGACCCAGGGTGAGCACCAAGCCGACCACTACAGACCTCGAGTGGACCGAGTTGGACCAGCGGGCCGTCGACACCGCCCGCGTCCTGGCCGCCGACGCCGTACAGAAGGTCGGCAACGGCCATCCGGGTACGGCGATGAGCCTCGCGCCGGCCGCGTACACGCTGTTCCAGAAGGTGATGCGCCACGACCCGGCGGACCCGGACTGGACCGGCCGCGACCGGTTCGTGCTGTCCGCGGGCCACTCGTCCCTGACCCTCTACATCCAGCTGTACCTGGGCGGCTTCGGCCTGGAGCTGGACGACCTGAAGGCCTTCCGTACCTGGGGCTCGAAGACCCCGGGCCACCCCGAGTACGGGCACACCAAGGGCGTCGAGACGACGACCGGGCCGCTCGGCCAGGGTGTCGCCAACGCGGTGGGCATGGCGATGGCCGCCCGCTACGAGCGCGGTCTGTTCGACCCGGACGCCCCCGAGGGCGAGTCCCCGTTCGACCACCACATCTTCGCGATCGCCGGTGACGGCTGCCTCCAGGAGGGCATCTCCGCCGAGGCGTCCTCCATGGCCGGTCACCAGAAGCTCGGCAACCTGATCCTGCTGTGGGACGACAACCACATCTCGATCGAGGGCGACACGGAGACGGCCGTCTCCGAGGACACGGTGAAGCGGTACGAGGCCTACGGCTGGCATGTGCAGCGCGTGGAGCCGCTGGCGAACGGCGACCTGGACCCGGCCGCCCTTTTCGCCTCGATCGAGGCCGCGAAGGCGGTCACGGACAAGCCGTCGTTCATCGCGATGCGCTCGATCATCGCCTGGCCCGCGCCGAACGCGCAGAATACCGAGGCCGCGCACGGCTCGGCGCTCGGCGCCGAGGAGGTCGCCGCCACCAAGCGCGTCCTCGGCTTCGACCCGGAGCAGGACTTCGAGGTCTCCGACGCGGTCATCGGCCACACGCGCGCGCTCGCCGAGCGCGGCCGCGACGCCCGCGCCCAGTGGGAGAAGCAGCTCCAGGAGTGGCGCAACAACAACCCCGAGCGCGCCGCCGAGTTCGACCGCGTCGTCACCGGTGAGCTCCCGGAGGGCTGGGAGTCGCACCTGCCGGTGTTCGAGGCGGGCACGGGCGTCGCCACGCGTGCCGCCTCCGGCAAGGTGCTCCAGGCGCTCGGCGCGGTGATCCCCGAGCTGTGGGGCGGCTCCGCCGACCTCGCCGGCTCGAACAACACCACCATCGACAAGACGAGTTCGTTCCTCCCGGCGGACAACCCGCTGGCGGAGGCCGACCCTTACGGCCGCACGATCCACTTCGGCATCCGCGAGCACGCCATGGCCGCGGAGATGAACGGCATCGCGCTGCACGGCAACACCCGTATCTACGGCGGCACGTTCCTCGTCTTCTCCGACTACATGCGCAACGCGGTCCGCCTGTCCGCGCTGATGCACCTGCCGGTGACGTACGTCTGGACGCACGACTCCATCGGCCTCGGCGAGGACGGCCCGACCCACCAGCCCATCGAGCACCTCGCCACGCTGCGCGCCATCCCCGGCCTGAACATCGTCCGTCCGGCCGACGCCAACGAGACCGCGATCGCCTGGCGCGAGATCCTCAAGCGCTACACCAAGGAGTTCGGCAAGGGCGCCCCGCACGGCCTCGCGCTGACCCGCCAGGGCGTGCCGACGTACGAGCCCAACGAGGGTGCGGCGAAGGGCGGTTACGTGCTGTTCGAGGCTGAAGGCGGCGAGCCGCAGGTCGTCCTCATCGCCACCGGTTCCGAGGTGCATGTCGCGGTCGAGGCGCGTGAGCAGCTCCAGGCGCAGGGCGTGCCGACCCGGGTGGTCTCCATGCCGTCCGTGGAGTGGTTCGAGGAGCAGGACCAGGGGTACCGGGACAGCGTTCTGCCGCCGGCCGTCAAGGCGCGCGTGGCGGTCGAGGCCGGGGTCGGTCTGACCTGGCACCGGTTCGTCGGGGACGCCGGCCGCATCGTTTCGCTGGAGCACTTCGGCGCTTCGGCCGACGGCAAGGTCCTCTTCCGCGAGTTCGGTTTCACTGCCGACAACGTGGCCGCCGCCGCCCGGGAATCCCTGACGGCCGCCCAGCGCTGACGCTCACATACGACACGTAGGAGTTGCAATTTCCATGACAGACGCACTGAAGCTCCTCTCCGAGGAAGGCGTCGCGATCTGGCTGGACGACCTGTCGCGCAAGCGCATCACGTCCGGCAACCTCGCCGAACTGATCGACGAGCAGCACGTCGTGGGCGTCACCACCAACCCGTCGATCTTCCAGAAGGCGATCTCCAGCGGTGACGGCTACGAGCAGCAGCTCGCCGACCTCGCCGCCCGCCAGGTCACCGTGGAAGAGGCCATCCGCATGATCACGACGGCGGACGTCCGTGACGCCGCCGACATCCTGCGCCCGGTCTTCGACGCCACCGGCGGCCAGGACGGCCGGGTCTCCATCGAGGTCGACCCGCGACTGGCACACAACACCAAGGCGACCATCGCCGAGGCCAAGCAGCTCGCCTGGCTCGTCGACCGCCCGAACACCCTCATCAAGATCCCGGCGACGAAGGCGGGCCTGCCGGCGATCACCGAGACCATCGGGCTCGGCATCAGCGTCAACGTCACGCTGATCTTCTCGCTGGAGCGCTACCGCGAGGTCATGGACGCGTACCTGGCGGGTCTGGAGAAGGCGAAGGAGCGGGGCCTGGACCTCTCCAAGATCCACTCCGTCGCGTCCTTCTTCGTGTCCCGCGTGGACACCGAGATCGACAAGCGCATCGACGCGCTCGGCACGGACGAGGCGCTCGCCCTGCGCGGCAGGTCGGCCCTCGCCAACGCGCGGCTCGCCTACCAGGCGTACGAGGAGGTCTTCTCTTCGGCGCGCTGGCTGGAGCTCGACAAGGCGCAGGCCAACAAGCAGCGCCCGCTGTGGGCCTCGACGGGCGTCAAGGACAAGGCGTACAAGGACACCCTGTACGTCGACGACCTGGTCGCGCCGAACACCGTCAACACCATGCCGGAGGCGACCCTGTTCGCCACCGAGGACCACGGCGAGATCACCGGCAACACCGTCGCCGGGACGTACGAGCAGGCCCGTGCCGACCTGAACGCGGTCGAGAAGCTCGGGATCGCTTACGACGACGTGGTCCAGCTCCTGGAGGACGAGGGCGTCGAGAAGTTCGAGGCGTCCTGGATTGACCTGCTCAAGTCGACCGAGGCGGAACTGAAGCGCCTCGCACCCTCGGAGGGCTGATCCACCTTGTCAAGCAGCAATCCGCTGCGTGACGCCGCGGACCGACGGCTCCCGCGTATCGCGGGGCCGTCGGGCCTGGTCATCTTCGGCGTCACGGGTGATTTGTCACGCAAGAAGCTGATGCCTGCCGTGTACGACCTCGCCAACCGCGGACTGCTGCCACCGGGCTTCTCGCTCGTCGGCTTCGCCCGCCGTGAGTGGCAGGACGAGGACTTCGCGCAGGAGGTCCACGACGCGGTCAAGGAACACGCCCGCACTCCCTTCCGGGAGGAGGTCTGGCAGCAGCTCATCCAGGGCATGCGCTTCGTCCAGGGCACCTTCGACGACGACGACGCCTTCGAGCGGCTGCGCGAGACGATCAACGAACTGGACAAGGCGCAGGGGACGGGCGGCAACTTCGCCTTCTACCTGTCCGTGCCGCCGTCCGCCTTCCCCGTGGTCATCCAGCAGCTGAGGAAGCACAGCCTGGCCGACCAGACCAGCGGCTCCTGGCGGCGTGCCGTCATCGAGAAGCCCTTCGGTCACAACCTGGAGTCGGCCGAGAAGCTGAACGCGATCGTCCACGAGGTCTTCGCCCCGGACCAGGTCTTCCGCATCGACCACTACCTGGGCAAGGAGACCGTCCAGAACATCCTGGCGCTCCGCTTCGCCAACCAGATGTTCGAGCCGATCTGGAACCGGTCCTTCGTCGACCATGTGCAGATCACCATGGCCGAGGACATCGGCATCGGCGGCCGCGCCGGCTACTACGACGGCATCGGTGCCGCCCGTGACGTCATCCAGAACCACCTGCTCCAGCTGATGGCCCTCACCGCCATGGAGGAGCCCGCGTCCTTCGACGCGGACGCGCTCGCCGCCGAGAAGACCAAGGTGCTCGGCGCGGTCAAGCTGCCGAAGGACCTGGGCCGGGACACCGTGCGCGGTCAGTACGCGGCCGGCTGGCAGGGCGGCGAGAAGGCGGTCGGCTACCTCGAAGAGGACGGCATCGACCCCAAGTCGAAGACCGACACATACGCGGCGATCAAGCTGGAGATCGACAACCGCCGCTGGGCCGGAGTCCCCTTCTACCTGCGCACCGGCAAGCGCCTGGGCCGCCGGGTGACGGAGATCGCGGTGGTCTTCCAGCGCGCCCCGCACTCCCCCTTCGACACCACCGCCACCGAGGAACTGGGGCAGAACGCGATCGTCATCCGCGTCCAGCCCGACGAGGGCGTCACCGTCCGCTTCGGCTCCAAGGTGCCGGGCACGTCCATGGAGATCCGGGACGTGTCCATGGACTTCGCGTACGGCGAGTCGTTCACGGAGTCCAGCCCGGAGGCGTACGAGCGGCTGATCCTCGACGTCCTGCTCGGCGACTCGAACCTCTTCCCGCGCACCGAGGAGGTCGAGTTGTCCTGGAAGATCCTCGACCCGATCGAGGAGTACTGGGACCAGCACGGCAAGCCGGCGCAGTACCCGTCCGGCACGTGGGGTCCCGTCGAGGCGGACGAGATGCTCGAACGAGACGGACGGAGCTGGCGTCGGCCATGAAAACAGACCTCACGGACACCACGGCCAGCAAGATCAACAAGGCGCTCGTGCAGGGGCGCCGGGCGATCGGCACTCCCGCCGTGGGCATGGTACTCACCCTGGTCATCGTCACCGACGAGGAGAACGCCTACGACGCCCTGAAGGCCGCGAGCGACGCCTCGCACGAGCATCCCTCGCGCACGCTCGTGGTCATCAAGCGCGTCTCGCGCTCGCCTCGCGACCGCACGAAGTCGCACCTCGACGCGGAGGTCCGCGTGGGCGCCGACGCGGGCACCGGCGAGACGGTCGTCCTGCGGCTGTACGGCGAGGTCGTCGACCACGCCCAGTCGGTGGTCCTGCCGCTGCTGCTGCCGGACGCCCCGGTCGTCGTCTGGTGGCCGGTCAACGCGCCGCTGGACCCGGCCAAGGACCCGCTGGGCGCCCTGGCGCAGCGCCGCGTCACCGACACCTACGCCGCCGAGCAGCCCATCCGCGAGCTGGACGCCCGCTCCGCGGTCTACACCCCCGGCGACACGGATCTGTCGTGGACCCGCATCACGCCCTGGCGCTCGATGCTGGCCGCGGCCCTCGACCAGGTCACCTGCGAGGTCGAGGCGGTCGAGGTCGAGGGCGAGGAGTACAACCCGAGCTGCGAACTGCTCGCGATGTGGCTCGCCGACCGCCTGGCCGTCCCGGTCAAGCGCTCCCTGTCCTCCGGCCCCGGCCTCACCGCGGTCCGCATGTCCACGAGCTGCGGCCCGATCACGCTGGACCGCGCGGACGGTTCGCTGGCGACCCTGTCCATCCAGGGCCAGCCCGACCGGGCGGTGGCGCTGAAGCGGCGGGACACGTCGGAGCTGATCGCGGAGGAGCTGCGGCGGCTGGACCCGGACGACACGTATGCGTCCGCGCTGCGGTACGGGGTGGAGAAGCTGGCGGGTCTTCCGGGGGCTGCGGGTTCTTCGGGGGCCGGGGGGCTTTCGGGGTCTGCGGGTGCTGCGGGTTCTTCAGGAGCTGCGGGGCCTTCGGGGTCTGCGGGCGCTGAGGGTTCTTCAGGGGCCGCAGGGCTTTCAGGGTCTGCAGGTGCTGCAGATTCTTCAGGAGCTACGGGGCCTTCGGGGGCTACGGGCGCTGCGGGTCCTTCGGGTGCCGATGCCACGGCTCCGGCGCGGGCGGCGGTGAAGGCGGCGGCCTCGGCGGCGGCCGCCACGACGACGGCCGCTGCTCCGGCCCCCGCCCCGGCCTCGACTTCGGCCGACGCCTCGGCGAGCGCGGCCTCGGCCGCCGCTTCCGCCGCCGCCTCGGCGAAGCGGGCCGCCGCGAAGAAGGCCTCGAAGAAGGCGGCCACGAAGTGAGTACCCCGCAACTGGTCGTCCACCACGACAAGGAGCTGATGGCCCAGGCCGCGGCTGCCCGCCTGATCACCAAGGTCGTGGACGCACAGGCCTCGCGCGGCCACGCCTCGGTGGTCCTCACCGGTGGCCGCAACGGCAACGGCCTGCTGGCCGCGCTGGCCGCCGCCCCTGCCCGGGACGCCATCGACTGGAGCCGTCTGGACCTGTGGTGGGGCGACGAGCGGTTCCTGCCCGAGGGCGACCCGGACCGCAACGTCACCCAGGCCCGCGAAGCGCTCCTCGACTCCGTACCCCTGGACCCGAAGCGCGTGCACGCCATGCCCGCGTCGGACGGCCCGTACGGCGCGGACGTGGACGCGGCGGCCGCCGGGTACGGGGAGGAGCTGGCGCGGGCCGCGGGCCCGGAGAACCATGGGGCCGTGCCAACCTTCGACGTGCTGATGCTCGGTGTCGGCCCGGACACGCACGTGGCGTCGCTGTTCCCCGAACTGCCCGCGGTCCGCGAGACCGACCGCACAGTGGTGGGCGTCCACGGCGCCCCGAAGCCCCCGCCGACCCGCGTCACCCTCACCCTGCCCGCGATCCGCGCCGCCCGCGAGGTCTGGCTCCTCGCGGCCGGTGAGGACAAGGCCCGGGCCGCGGCGATCGCCCTCTCGGGCGCGGGCGAGATCCAGGCCCCGGCAGCGGGTGCCTACGGCCGCGCCCGCACGCTGTGGCTCCTGGACGCGGCGGCGGCCTCGCAGCTGCCGAGGTCGCTGTACCCACCGGCTTCGCCCTGAGCCCTGAACGCTGAGCCCTGCCCTGCCCTTTGAGCCCCGGGTGCCGCGCGCCGAGCTTTCCAACTCGGCGCGCGGACGTCTCACCGGGCGACCACCGCCTACTTCCTGCCGCGCAACTCCCGGTACTTGGCGACGAGCGCCTTCGTCGACTCGTCCAGACCGGCGACCTCGGCCCCCTCGGTCAGCGCGGGCTCGACGCGCTTGGCGAGGACCTTGCCGAGTTCGACGCCCCACTGGTCGAAGGAGTCGATGTTCCAGACGGCGCCCTGTACGAACACCTTGTGCTCGTACAGCGCGATCAACTGCCCCAGCACCGACGGAGTCAGCTCGCGTGCGAGGATCGTGGTCGTCGGGTGGTTGCCCTTGAACGCCTTGTGCGGCACCAGCTCCTCCGGCACCCCCTCCGCCCGCACCTCGTCCGGCGTCTTGCCGAAGGCCAGTGCCTGCGTCTGCGCGAAGAAGTTGGCCATCAGCAGGTCGTGCTGGGCGACGAGGCCGGGCAGCAGATCGGCGACCGGCTCGGCGAAGCCGATGAAGTCCGCCGGGATCAACTTCGTGCCCTGGTGGATGAGCTGGTAGTACGCGTGCTGCCCGTTGGTACCCGGCGTGCCCCACACCACCGGCCCCGTCTGCCAGTCCACCTCCTGCCCGTCCCGGCCGACGTACTTGCCGTTGGACTCCATGTCCAGCTGCTGCAAGTAGGCCGTGAACTTGGACAGGTAGTGGCTGTACGGCAGCACCGCGTGCGACTGGGCGTCGTGGAAGTTGCCGTACCAGATGCCCAACAGGCCGAGCAGCAACGGCACGTTGGACTCGGCGGGCGCGGTCATGAAGTGCTCGTCGACCAGCCGGAAGCCGTCGAGCATCTCACGGAATCGGTCAGGGCCGATGGCGATCATCAGCGACAGGCCGATCGCCGAGTCGTACGAGTACCGCCCGCCGACCCAGTCCCAGAACTCGAACATGTTCGCCGTGTCGATGCCGAAGTCGCCGACCTTCTCGGCGTTCGTCGACAGCGCCACGAAGTGCTTGGCGACGGCGTCCTGACCGGCCTTCAGCTCGGTGAGCAGCCAGTCGCGGGCCGAGGTCGCGTTGGTGATCGTCTCGATGGTGGTGAACGTCTTCGAGGCGATGATGAACAGCGTCTCGGCCGCGTCCAGGTCCCGCACCGCCTCGTGCAGGTCGGCGCCGTCCACATTGGACACGAAGCGGAGCACCAGGTCGCGGTCGGTGTAGGAGCGCAGCACCTCGTACGCCATCGCCGGGCCGAGGTCGGAGCCACCGATGCCGACGTTGACGATGTTCTTGATGCGCTTGCCGGTGTGGCCGGTCCACTCGCCGGAGCGGACGCGGTCGGCGAAGGCGCTCATCTTGTCGAGCACGGCGTGCACACCGGGCACGACGTTCTCACCGTCGACCTCGATCACCGCGTCCCGGGGCGCCCGCAGCGCGGTGTGCAGCACTGCCCGGTTCTCGGTGGTGTTGATCTTCTCGCCACGGAACATGGCGTCCCGCAGCCCGGACACGTCGGTCGCGGCGGCCAGCTCGCGCAGCAGCCGCAGCGTCTCGTCGGTGACCAGGTGTTTGGAGTAGTCGACGTGCAGATCGCCTACTTCGAGCGTGTACCCCGTGCCGCGTCCGGGGTCGGCGGCGAACAGCTCGCGCAACTGGACGTCGCCCAGCTCCTCCCGGTGCTTGGCCAGCGCCGTCCACTCGGGCGTCTGGTTGAGCCTGGTACGGCCCACCCGTCTCCCACCACCACCCTTGTACGGAGCGCTTCGCGCAAACCCCTCTTCTGCGTTCATCTCGGACTTCAGCCTTCTTTCCTACCTGTCCTGCTGCGTACCTTGCCCCGCTGCCGGTCCCAACCTAATTGATCAGGGCGCGACGTGAGCTGTCGTCCCGTCGTCCTCCGGCTCGACAACAGATACGTCCGCCCTGAGCCCGGGTATCAGCGCGGCGACGGAAAGGGCGAAGAACACGGCCGCGAGCAGGGCCGGGGTGTTCGGCCCCCAGAGCATGACCGCCGCGCCGCCCAGCAACGCACCCAGCGGTGCCCCGGCGACGCCGAGGGTCCGGAACGCGGAGCTGATCCGGCCGAGCATGTCGGTGGGAGCGCGCTCCTGCATCAGGGTTGTCGTGTTGACGTTCCACAGCATCCCCATGAACCCGAAGACATACAGACTCGCGACCAGCGCGGCCGGGCTCCGCACCGAGCCCATCGCCACCAGCGCCCCGATCTGCACCGCACCGGCCAGCAGCACGCTCCGTACCCGCCCCAGCCCACCGACCACCCTGCGGTTCGCCACTCCGCCCACCAGGCTGCCGACCGTGTATGCGGTCATCGCCGCCGCGTAGCCCACGGTGCCCGCGTCGAGCCAGTCCGTCACCAGGAGCACCAGCGTGGCGATGAGGGCACCCATGCCGATGTTGCACAGCGCGGTGGCGGCGCACAGGCCACGCAGGGCACGGTCGCGCCACAGGGCCCGCAGTCCGGCGGCGATCTCCGCGCGCAGGGTGCTGCCCGCCGGTCTGGGCGCACGCTCGGGTGCGGCGGTCCGCAGGGAGGCCAGCAGAGCGGCGCCCACCAGGTAGGTCAGGGCGTCCACGGCGAACGGGGCGGCGACGCCGACGGCCAGGAGCAGCGGGACGACGGGCCCCGCCAGCAGGCCACCCGCGATCCGCTGGCCGGTCATCAGGCGAGCGTTCGCGCTGCCCAGGGACTCGCGGCCCACCAAGGCGGGCAAGAGGGCCGTGGCCGCGTTGTCGAAGAGTGTCTGGAGGGTGGTCAGCGCGAAGGCCAGCGCTGTCAGCAGGGCGATCGAGGCGTGGCCGGTGGCCACGGCCACCGCGAAGCCCGCCACCAGCAGCCCCCGCACCACGTCCACGGTCCACATGGCGCGCCGCTGGTCCACCCGGTCCGCGACGGCCCCGCCGAGCAGCCCGAACACGATCCACGGCAGATAGCCGCACGCGGTGACCGCCACGACGAGCAGCGGCTCGTCGGTCAGTGTCACGGCGAGCAGCGGCAGCGCGGCCGTACGCAGCGCGTCCCCGAAGCTGGAGAGCACGGCGGCGCTCCATAACCGTCCGAATCCCCCGCGCCATGCGGGCGCCCGCATGTCCCGCACCTCTACCGTCGCCACAGCTCCCCCTCACGATTCCGTCGCTTCAAGAACCGTAGAGGTCACCACTGACAATCGATCCCGGACGAGGTGGAGCCCGGTGGACGATACGCATCCGGCCGGGCACCCCTCGGTGCCCGGCCGGACCTCAACTCCTAGATCTCGCCCCGCAGTTTGGCGAGCGCCTCGGCGAGGATCGCCTCGCCGTCCGCGTCGCTGCGGCGCTCCCGCACGTAAGCGAGGTGCGTCTTGTAGGGCTCGGTGCGCGGCGGGTCCGGCGGGTTGTCCCGGTCCTGACCGGCTGGAAAGCCGCAGCGCGGGCAGTCCCAGGTGTCGGGAACCTGCGCGTCGCTGGCGAAGCTGGGCTGGGTCTCGTGCCCGTTGGAGCACCAGAAGGAGACGCGCAGGCGCGGCGCGGACTCACCGCGCTCGGCCTCACCCATCGGCCCCGCCCCGACCCGGCTTCCTCGGATCGCGTTGCCACTTGCCACGGTCGTAACTCCCTGCGTGATGGTGCCGCGAAGCGAGTCGGCGTGACGCTTCGCTGCGAGCGCCTCAGTCTACGTAAGGCCCAACGCGCGTCCAGTGATTGGAGTTACCTGGACCCCGCCCCCAGACGCAAGCCCCATGATAGGCGGCGCTTCAAGTCGCGTACCGGTCATGGGGCTTTACGTGCGGATTGGTGCGTCTGTGACGCATTGCCGTACGGCAATGGACCTGTCGGTCAGTTGCTGACCTTCATCATGATGCCGAGTACGACGATGCACGCGACCCACATGAGACCGACCACCACGGTGATCCGGTCGAGGTTGCGCTCGGCGACGGAGGAGCCGCCGACGGACGACTGCATGCCGCCACCGAACATGTCGGAGAGGCCGCCGCCCTTCCCCTTGTGCATCAGCACCAGCAGCATCAGCAGCAGGCTGAATACGATCAGGGCGATCGAGAACCCCATAACCACGGCTGGACCAACTTCCTCGGATCTGGATAGACGACGGGGCACAGCGGATACCCACTGTGCCCCGCAAGGGTACGACGTAACGCCGCTACCGCATACTCACTGGTCCCGGAACCGCACGATCTTGACGAACTCGTCCGCGTCCAGCGACGCGCCGCCGACCAGGGCGCCGTCGATGTCGGGCTGGGCCATGATCTCGGCGACGTTGCCGACCTTGACGGAGCCGCCGTACTGGATGCGGACCTGGTCGGCCAGTTCCTGGGAGTACAGCTCGGCGAGCTTGCCGCGGATGGCCCCGCAGACCTCCTGGGCGTCCTCGGCGCCGCAGACCTTGCCGGTGCCGATGGCCCACACGGGCTCGTACGCGATGACGACGGACTCGGCCTGCTCGGCGGGGAGGTCCTTGAGGCCGCCCTCGACCTGGGCGAGCGTGTGCGTGACGTGGTTGCCCGCCTCGCGGACCTCCAGTTCCTCGCCGACGCACAGGATCGGGGTCAGGCCGTGCTTGTAGGCGGCCTTGACCTTGGCGTTGACGAGTTCGTCGCTCTCCGCGTGGTACTGGCGGCGCTCACTGTGGCCGATCGCCACGAACGTGCACTTGAGCTTGGCCAGCATCGGGCCGGAGATCTCGCCGGTGTAGGCGCCGGAGTCGTGGGCCGAGATGTCCTGGGCACCGTACTTGATCTTGAGCTTGTCGCCGTCGACCAGGGTCTGCACGGAGCGCAGGTCGGTGAACGGCGGCAGGACGGCGACCTCGACGGCCTCGTAGTCCTTGTCCGCGAGGGCGAAGGCGAGCTTCTGGACGTGGGCGATGGCCTCGAGGTGGTTGAGGTTCATCTTCCAGTTGCCCGCCATCAGCGGCGTGCGAGTGGTCATGCGGGGTCAGTCCTCCAGTGCGGCGAGGCCGGGGAGCGTCTTGCCCTCGAGGTATTCGAGGGAGGCACCGCCGCCGGTCGAAATGTGGCCGAATGCGTTCTCGTCGAAACCCAGGGTGCGCACGGCCGCGGCGGAGTCGCCACCGCCCACCACCGTGAAGCCCGGGGAGTCGAGGAGGGCCTGGGCGACCGCCTTGGTGCCCTCGGCGTAGTCGGGGTGCTCGAAGACGCCCATGGGGCCGTTCCAGAAGACGGTGGCGGCGTCGGCGAGCTTCGAGGCGTACAGCTTGCGGGTCTCCGGGCCGATGTCCAGGCCCTGCTGGTCGGCGGGGATGGCGTCCGCGGCGACGGTGGTGGGGTTGCTGGGGGCCTTGGTCTTCAGGTCCGGGAAGCCGGTCGAGACCAGTGCGTCGACCGGAAGGACCAGCTCGACGCCAGTCTTCTCGGCGCGCTCGATGTACTCGACGACGGCGGGGACCTGGTCCTCCTGGAGGAGGGACTTGCCGATCTCGTACCCCTTGGCCTTGAGGAAGGTGTACGCCATGCCGCCGCCGATGAGGATCCGGTCGGCCCTGCCGAGCAGCTGGTCGATGACGGCGAGCTTGTCGGAGACCTTGGCGCCGCCGAGCGCGACGACGTAGGGCCGCTGGACGTCCTCGGTGAGCTTCTTCAGGACGCCGACCTCGGTGGCGATCAGATAGCCGGCGTAGTGCGGCAGGCGGGCCGGGAGGTCGAAGACGGAGGCGTGCTTACGGTGCACGGCGCCGAAGCCGTCGCCCACGTAGACGTCGGCGAGGGCGGCCAGCCGGTCGGCGAAGGCGCCGCGCTCGGCGTCGTCCTTGGACGTCTCCCCGGCGTTGAAGCGCAGGTTCTCGACGACCGCGACCTGGCCGTCGGCCAGGCCCGCGACCGTGGACGTGGCGGACTCGCCGACCGTGTCGGTGGCGAACCGGACGTCGATGCCCAGGAGTTCACCGAGGCGCGCGGCGGCCGGGGCGAGCGAGAAGGCCGGGTCCGGGGCGCCCTTGGGGCGGCCCAGGTGGGAGGCGACGACCACCCGCGCGCCCGCTCCGGCGAGCGCCTGGACGGTGGGCAGCACGGCGCGGATGCGGCCGTCGTCGGTGATCGTGGTGCCGTCCAGCGGCACGTTGAGGTCGGCGCGGACGAAGACCCGCTTGCCGCCGACCCCTTCGGAGAGGAGTTCGTCGATCGTCTTCATTGGGTGACTCCTGAGGGGGCTCTGAGTGTTTCCCGCGAATGCCTCAGCCATCAATTGAGGAACCACGATGGCGAGCAACCACCTCCGCGAGAGCGGCGTCGGCTTAGGCGCAAAAAGGTGCCCGCGAGAGCGGCGGCGTTCAGCCGCAAAGGCAGCCACAGGGCTCGGGCCGCGCGGCGGTGCGCGACCCGAGCCCTGCTCTCACATCGAAGTGCCCGCTCCGGTGCTCAGAGCCGGCCGCCGACGAAGACCGTGAGGTCGACGAGGCGGTTGGAGTAGCCCCACTCGTTGTCGTACCAGCCGACGATCTTGACCGACTTGCCCTGGACCATGGTCAGGGAGGAGTCGAAGGTGCAGGAGGCCGGCCAGTTGACGATGTCCGAGGACACGATCGGGTCCGCGGTGTACTCCAGGATGCCCTTGAGCTGGCCCTCGGCGGCCTTCTGGAACGCGGAGTTGATCTCGTCCTTGGTGACCTCGCGGTCGAGCTCGATGACGAGGTCGGTGACCGAGCCGGTGGGGACCGGGACGCGCATGGCGATGCCGTCCAGCTTGCCCTTGAGCTGCGGGAGGACCAGGGCCGTGGCCTTGGCGGCACCCGTGGTGGTCGGGATGATGTTCTCGGCGGCGGCACGGGCGCGGCGCAGGTCCTTGTGCGGGAAGTCAAGGATGCGCTGGTCGTTCGTGTACGCGTGCACCGTCGTCATCAGACCCTTGACGATGCCGAAGCTCTCGTCGAGGACCTTGGCCATCGGCGCCACGCAGTTGGTGGTGCAGGAGGCGTTGGAGATGACGTGGTGGTTGGCCGGGTCGTACTTGTCCTGGTTCACGCCCATCACGATGGTGATGTCCTCGTCGGTGGCCGGAGCCGAGATGAGGACCTTCTTGGCGCCGCCGGCGATGTGCTTCTCGGCGTCGGCCTTCTTCGTGAAGATGCCGGTCGACTCGATGACGATGTCGACGCCCAGCTCGCCCCACGGGATGTCGGCGGGGTTGCGCTCGGACAGGACCTTGATGGTGTGGCCGTCGACGGTGATGGTGTCGGCGGTGTGGGACACCTCAGCCTTGAGGCGGCCCAGGATGGTGTCGTACTTCAGCAAGTGGGCCGTGGTCGCAGTGTCACCCAGGTCGTTGACAGCCACGATCTCGATGTCTGCACCCTGCTCCAGCAGCGCGCGGAAGTAGTTACGACCGATGCGGCCAAAGCCGTTGATGCCTACGCGGATCGTCACGAACCGATCTCCTCGTTGGTACGCCGGTTTCGAGACCGGCGAGCTGTATGGGATGTCCCCGACCGCATACGACCCTACCTCCCTCGGGCCTCCGTGGTGACATCGAGATGCCCCATACACGGCAGGGCGGCCCGTACCAGCCAGTAGGGGTACGGACCACCCTGGTTCCGCGTGCCGATTACCTGATCTCAGCCCTCCTGATGAGCCGATATGAGGGCCGGTGGATCAGTCCTTGAGCGCGGCCAGCGCCTTGCCCACGAGTGCCGTCCGGTCGGCCGCCGTGGCGACGTGCTCCAGGCCGAAGCCCAGCAGCACGGTGTCGGCCGTGGTGACCGCGCCGTACGTCTTGAACAGCTCACCGGACAGGCCCCAGTCCTTCACGACCGCGGGGCTGCCCGCGGGCGGTCCGGGGGTGCTCCAGGCGCCGAGGGATGTCTCGAAGCCCTCGGTCCGGCCGGCCGTGCCGTCGATGACGACGGACGCGTTGTCGGCGAGGACGCCGTGGCCGCCGGAACCGGGGTCGGTGATGTAGCTGAGCGAGATCTCCACCGTCCTTCCGGCGTACGCGGAGAGATCGAAGTTGACTTCCTGCCATCCGGCGGCGGTCCCGGTGAAGCTGTTCCACTCCCCGCTCGTGCCGGCCGGGGTGCAGCCGTCCTCGCCCAGGGTCAGATACCGCGTCAGGGCGGGGTGCGCCTGGATGAAGTACCCGGCCTCGCACTCGGTGGGTACGGCGGTGCCGGTGGCGCCGCCCTTCTCCGGGAGCGTGGTCCAGTCGTCGGCCCCGGCGGTGCGCGCCTCCAGTACGGCGTGGTCGTAGCCGTCCTCCGTGTCCCACAGCAGCCGCGTGCGCAGGGTCGGCGCGTCGGCCGCGTTCACCGAGGTGAGGTCGATGGTGCGGGTGAGGCGGTTCCAGGCGTAGTCGCTGTGCGTGACGGCCGCCATGGAGGCGCCCTCGTACGGGCCGTACGGGTTGACGGTCCCGGGGTACTGGCCCGCGCCGGCGCTCTCGAACTGCGGGAACCTGTCCACGGGCAGGGTCTCGGAGGTGACCCCGAACGACCCGGCCGTGTTCAGGGGGTTGCCGGGCGCGTCACCGAGGGGTGCCGTGATGCCCGCGAGGCCGCCGACGCCGTCGAAGCCGGTGACGTTCGGGATGGTCGTACGGGTGTAGGCGCCCAGGTAGTACTGGCTGAAGTCGTTCGAGAAGGTGCCCCCGCCGAGGTCGACGGAGGCGCCGGCGGTTTCGCCCGCCTCGATCAGCTTGCCGCCCTCGTTGAGGTAGGCGCGCAGTTCGAGCTGGGTGGCGACGCCCGGGCGGACGGCGCCCGTGTAGTGGACGACCGTCTTGAAGTGGTCGAGCACGCCGAGCGCGTCCGGTGCGCCCTGGGTGGTGACGTCCCAGACGATCGCTCGCTTGCGGTTGGCCTTCAGCGCGTCCACGTAGGTCCGCGCCTGGGTCGCGGCCGCGCCCTCCTCGGCGACGACGAGCACGTCGGCGCGCGGCCGCTCGGCGACCGTGTAGGTGAAGTGCTCGCTGGAGGTGCGCTTTCCGCGCTTGGTCTCGCCGGTGAACCAGACCTCGACCTTGTCGCCCGGTGCACCGTCCTTGACCTTGGCCCGGTACTCGTCGAAGTACAGGTTGTCGTCACCGCCGTACGTCTCGCCGCCCTTCCAGGGCCTGAGCCTCATGTCGTGCGTACGGCCGCCGTTGACGCGGTACTTGAGCTCCTTGTCCCGTACGGACTTTCGGACGACGACGGAGACCTCCTGGTCCGCGCCGCGCGAGTACGACGTCGTGAAGGGGGCCGGGGTGAAGTCGGGGGCGTCGACGCCGACCGAGGACTTCGGCCGGTCGGGCCTGGCGGCGGACTCGGCGACGGAGAGCGCGAACGGGATGTTCTTCTCGAACTCCTCCTGGATCAGCTTCTCGTCGTCCGGGAAGGTGAAGATCGACGCGCAGTCCGCGGCCTCCCAGGCGTCGTCCGGATAGAGGTTCGACACGGTCTGGCAGGTGGACATCTCCGGCGTGAACATCGCCGCGCCGTGGAGGTTGGACGCGTGGCCGTCCGTCTCGCCGTTGGTGGTGTAGAGCTCGGAGGAGAGCTGAGGGTGGTAGCCGGGGATCGCCGGGTTCTCGGGGGTACCGGCGAGGGACTCGTAGAGCACGTCGTCCGGGCTGGGGGTGGCCACCTGCCAGCCGACTCCGTAGAGGATCAGTTCGGCGGCGGAGTGGTAGTTGATGCCGTACTCGAAGCCGATGTTCTTCAGGAAGGCGTCGAGTGCCTTCGTCTCGGGTTCGGAGTTCGGGCCCGTGCCGCGGTAGGTCTGGCTGGTGGGGTTTGGGGACGAACCCTCGTCGTCGTAACCCCACTTGTAGGCGAAGTTGCGGTTGAGGTCGACGCCGTCGCCGATGGTGTGGGCGCCGTCGCCGTTGTTGTCGCGCATGTTCTTGCGCCACTGGCGGTCGCCGTCGGGGTCGTGGGTCCAGTCGTATCCGTCGGGGTTCGCGGAGAGGACGAACCACAGTTCGGTCGAGTCGACGAGCTTCTTGATGCGCTTGTTCTTGGCGTAGTTGTCCAAGTAGTAGTGCATCAGGCGGCGCGTCATCTCCGGGGTGATCCACTCGCGCGCGTGCTGGGCGGACAGGTACAGGACCGAGGGCTTGGCGCCGTCCTTGGTCTTCTTGGCGTTCTTGGTCAGTTTGAGCGCGAGGATGTCCTGTCCCTGGAGGGACTTGCCGATGGAGACGACCTTGGTCAGGGACGGGTGCTTCTGCCCGGTCCTGAGGATCTCCTCCTTCAGGTTGCCCGCTCCGCCGTACGGGCGGTAGACGCCGTCCCCGGCGGCGGCCACGCGTGCGCGTGCCTTCGACGTGAGTGTGTGCTCCTTGAGGTCGACGCCCTGGTCCTCCAAGTCTTCGGCCTGCTTGTCGGTGAGGTAGACCTCGACGGTGGCGGTGCCCTTGTCGGGCGCCTGCTCGCCGAGTTCGTGGCCGTCCTGCCCGGTCGCGAGGAGCAGTGGTATCTGCTCCTTCGTGACTTCGGCGCGGAAGACCTTGACCTCTTCCGCGGTCGGGTCGGGCGATCCGCCCGCCGCGCCGGCCTGGGAGATGGGCGCCAGGGCCACGCCGCCCAGCAGGAGCGCGCCCGCAGCGAGGATCGATCTCGCTCTTCGACTCATGAGCCCCCCCTTGCAGTGGTTCGCCACAGCGGCGAACAGAGCCAGGCTCATGACAGATCCTGGTCACGTCAAGGGCGCCTCACGGACAACAGAGCAGACATAAGACGCCGGTGCCGACGGCCCAAGTGGGCGTCGGCACCGGCGCGTTGAGGACCTGACGGGACGTCAGCCCACGAGGTTGTCGGCCATCTCCTCGGTGAGGTTGGACTCGGTGCCCGGGATGCCGAGGTCGGAGGCGCGCTTGTCGGCCATGGCCAGCAGCCGGCGGATACGGCCCGCGACGGCGTCCTTGGTCAGCGGCGGGTCGGCGAGGGCGCCCAGCTCCTCCAGGGAGGCCTGCTTGTGCTCCATGCGCAGCCGTCCGGCGGCCGCGAGGTGCTCGGGGACGTCGTCACCGAGGATCTCCAGGGCGCGGGCCACGCGGGCACCGGCGGCGACGGCGGCACGGGCCGAGCGGCGCAGGTTGGCGTCGTCGAAGTTGGCGAGCCGGTTCGCCGTGGCGCGGACCTCGCGGCGCATCCGCCGCTCCTCCCAGGCCAGCACGGACTCGTGGGCGCCGAGGCGGGTGAGGAGGGCGCCGATGGCGTCCCCGTCGCGGACGACGACCCGGTCCACGCCCCGTACCTCGCGGGCCTTCGCCGCGATCGACAGCCGGCGGGCGGCGCCGACGAGCGCGAGCGCGGCCTCGGGACCGGGGCAGGTCACCTCCAGGGAGGAGGAGCGGCCGGGCTCGGTCAGCGAGCCGTGGGCCAGGAAGGCCCCGCGCCAGGCCGCCTCGGCGTCGCAGGTGGCCCCGGAGACCACCTGAGGGGGCAGGCCGCGGATGGGGCGGCCCCGGCCGTCGACGAGCCCGGTCTGGCGGGCCAGCTGGTCTCCGCCCGCGACGACCCGTACGACATAGCGCGAGCCGCGGCGCAGGCCGCCGGGCGCCATCACGATCAGCTCGGAGCTGTGGCCGAAGATCTCCAGGATGTCCCGCTTGAGGCGGCGGGCCGCCATCGCGGTGTCCAGCTCCGCCTCGATCACGATCCGGCCGCTCACCAGGTGCAGGCCGCCGGCGAACCGCAGGACGGCGGAGACCTCCGCCTTTCTGCAGCAGGTCCGGGTGACGGGGAGCCGGGAGATCTCGTCCTTCACCGCTGCCGTCATCGCCATGGGCCGATCCTTCCATGCATCCGAAAAATACGGTCGTACGCGGCGGCCAACAGCTCCGGATCGTGCCGCGGAGATCCGTCGGTCCGGGCCACCGGCGCCAGCTCGACCGCGGCGCCGAACCGCTTGGCGGCATCGGTGAGTGAGTCGCGGTCGGGCACGGCGGCCTCGTCGGCCAGCACCACGTCCAGGGCGAGTTTAGGGGCGTGTCGTCCCAAAACCTCCAAATGACGCTGCGGGGAGAAGCCATCGGTTTCTCCCGGCTGCGGAGCGAGGTTCAGGGAGAGTACCCGGCGCGCCTTCGTCTCCGTGAGGGCGTCCAGCAACTCGGGCACGAGCAGGTGCGGGATCACCGAGGAGAACCAGGAGCCGGGGCCGAGCACCACCCAGTCCGCGTCCAGGACCGCCTCGACGGCCTCGGGGACGGCGGGCGGGTCATGCGGCACGAGGTGCACGGACTGCACCTCGCCGGGCGTGAGCGCGACGGTCGCCTGCCCCCGTACGGTGTCCATGTCGTCCGGCCGCTCGGGGTTGTGCCCCTTGACCAGCGCCTGGAGCTCCAGGGGTACGGCGGACATGGGCAGGACGCGGCCGTGGGCGCCCAGGAGCCTGCCGACCAGGTCGAGGGCCTGGACGTGGTCACCGAGCTGCTCCCAGAGGGCGACGATGAGCAGGTTGCCGACCGCGTGGTCGTGCAGGTCGCCCCTGGACTCGAAGCGGTGCTGGATGACGCGGGCCCAGGTCTGGCCCCAGTCGTCGTCGCCGCACAGCGCGGCCAGGGCCTTGCGCAGGTCGCCGGGCGGGAGCACGCCCAGTTCGTCGCGCAGCCGCCCGCTGGAGCCGCCGTCGTCGGCCACGGTGACGACGGCGGTGAGGTCGCCGGTGATCCGGCGCAGGGCGGCGAGCGAGGCGGACAGGCCCATGCCGCCGCCGAGCGCGACGACCTTGGGCTGGGCGCCCCGGCGGCGCGGCCGGCCGCCGCGCGCCTCGGCGGGCCTGCCCCCGCGGCCCCCGGGGGTGATCCCGCGCAGCCTGCTCAGCCGCAGTGGACGTCCGCTCATTCGCGGCCCATGTCCCGGTGCACGACAACGGTCTCCACGCCCTGGGCGGCCAGGCGTGCGGCCAGCTTCTCGGAGGTGGCGACCGAGCGGTGCTTGCCGCCGGTGCAGCCGACCGCGATGGTCACATACCGCTTGCCCTCGCGGCGGTACCCGGCGGCGATGAGCTGGAGCAGCTCGGTGTAGCGGTCGAGGAACTCCTTGGCGCCGGGCTGGTTGAAGACGTACGCGGAGACCTCCTCGTTCAGGCCGGTGTACGGGCGCAGCTCGGGGACCCAGTGCGGGTTGGGCAGGAAGCGCATGTCGACGACCAGGTCGGCGTCGACCGGGAGGCCGTACTTGAAGCCGAACGACATCACCGTGGCCCGCAGCTCGGGTTCCTCCTCGCCCGCGAACTGGGCGTCCATCTTGGCGCGCAGCTCGTGCACGTTCAGGCTGGAGGTGTCGATCACCAGGTCGGCGTCGCCGCGCAGCTCGCGCAGCAGCTCCCGCTCGGCGGCGATGCCGTCGACGATGCGTCCGTCGCCCTGGAGGGGGTGCGGACGCCGTACGGACTCGAAGCGGCGCACCAGGGCGTCGTCGGAGGACTCCAGGAAGACGATCCGCCGGGTGACGCTCTTCGCCTCCAGGTCGGCGAGGGACTCGCGGAGGTTGTCGAAGAAGCGGCGGCCGCGTACGTCGACGACGACCGCGATCCTGGCCACGTTGCCCTGGGAGCGGGCGCCGAGCTCCACCATGGTGGGGATCAGCGCGGGCGGCAGGTTGTCGACGACGAACCAGCCGAGGTCCTCCAGGCATTTGGCGGCCGTGGACCGGCCGGCGCCGGACATGCCGGAGATGATCACCAGCTCGGGGATGGCCGCGTCCGCGTTTCCGTTCGCGTCGGTGCCCTGACTCACCTGTGCTCCGTCGTCGTGGCGTTCGTCGTGGCGTGCTTCGGGCTGTGCGGGATGCTCGCGTGTTTCCCTCTGCGACTGATCTCGCTGCCCTGTGGGTTGCTTGTCGTGCTCGCTCATCTCTCCTGCCCCCGTCGTTCGTCCGGGGCGCCCGCGGACACGGGCTCCCCCGAGGAGCCCGCCGTCGTCTCGGGCTTCTCGTCTTCCATGTCATCCATGATCTCTCCGGTGGCCGTGTTCACGGCGGGTGCGGCCGGTACCGCCCGGGCGAGTGCCGCGGCGATCGTCTCGGCCGTCTTGCGGCCTATGCCGGGTACCTCGCAGAGCTGGTCGATTGTCGCGGACCGCAGCTTTTTCACCGAACCGAAGTGCTTGATCAGCGCCTGTTTGCGTGTCTCGCCGAGGCCCGGTACGTCGTCCAGGGGGCCGGCCCGGAAGCGCTTGGCCCGTTTGGTGCGCTGGTAGGTGATCGCGAAGCGGTGGGCCTCGTCGCGGACGCGCTGGAGCAGGTAGAGGCCCTCGCTGGTGCGGGGCAGGACCACCGGGTCGTCGTCGCCGGGCAGCCAGACCTCCTCCAGGCGCTTGGCGAGGCCGCACACGGCGATGTCGTCGATGCCGAGCTCGTCCAGGGCCTTCTGGGCGGCGGCGACCTGCGGCTGCCCGCCGTCGACGACGACGAGCTGGGGCGGGTAGGCGAAGCGCTTGGGGCGGCCGTCCTCCTCGGTGAGGGCCGCCTCGCCGTCGGCCCACTCCCCGGTCTTCTCCTTCTCGGCGAGGTACCGCCTGAAGCGGCGGGTGATCACTTCGTGCATGGACCGGACGTCGTCCTGGCCCTCGAAGCTCTTGATCTGGAAGCGGCGGTACTCGCTCTTGCGGGCCAGTCCGTCCTCGAAGACCACCATGGAGGCCACGACGTCGTCGCCCTGGAGATGCGAGATGTCGTAGCACTCGACCCTCAGGGGCGCGCTGTCCAGGTCGAGGGCGTCGGCGATCTCCTCCAGGGCGCGCGAGCGGGTCGTGAGGTCGGAGGCGCGCTTGGTCTTGTGCAGCACGAGCGCCTGCTGGGCGTTGCGCTGCACGGTCTCCATGAGTGCCTTCTTGTCGCCGCGCTGCGGGATGCGCAGCGACACGTTCGAACCACGGCGTTCGGCCAGCCACTCCTGGACGGGCTCCACCGGGTCGGGCAGCGCGGGAACGAGCACCTCCTTGGGTACGGCGTCCCCGGTCTCCTCCCCGTACAGCTGCTGGAGGGCGTGCTCGACGAGGGCGCCTGTGGTGATCTCCTCGACCTTGTCGGTGACCCAGCCGCGCTGGCCGCGCACGCGTCCGCCACGTACGTGGAAGATCTGTACGGCCGCCTCCAGCTCGTCCTCGGCGACGGCGATGAGGTCGGCGTCGGTCGCGTCGGCGAGCACGACCGCGTTCTTCTCCATGGCTTTCTTCAGGGCCTCGATGTCGTCGCGCAGGCGCGCGGCCCGCTCGTACTCCATCTCCTCGGCCGCGGCCGTCATCCGCTGCTCCAGGCGGCGCAGGTACGTCCCCGTGCGGCCGGCCATGAAGTCGCAGAACTCCTCGGCGAGTTCGCGGTGGTCCTCGGGGGAGATCCGCTCGACGCAGGGGGCCGAGCACTTGCCGATGTAGCCGAGGAGGCAGGGGCGGCCGGTGCGGGCCGCGTTCTTGAAGACACCGGCCGAGCAGGTGCGCACGGGGAAGACGCGCAGCAGCAGGTCGACGGTGTCGCGGATCGCCCACGCGTGCGCGTACGGCCCGAAGTAGCGCACGCCCTTCTTCTTGTGACCGCGCATCACCTGCACGCGCGGGAACTGTTCGTTCAGGGTGACCGCGAGGTACGGGTAGCTCTTGTCGTCGCGGTACTTGACGTTGAACCGGGGGTCGAACTCCTTGATCCAGGAGTACTCCAGCTGCAGCGCCTCGACCTCCGTGGACACCACCGTCCACTCCACGGACGCGGCTGTGGTGACCATCGAGCGCGTACGGGGGTGGAGGCCCGCCAGGTCCTGGAAGTAGTTGGCCAGGCGCTGGCGCAGGCTCTTCGCCTTCCCGACGTAGATCACCCGGCGGTGCTCGTCACGGAATTTGTAGACCCCGGGTGAGTCCGGGATCTGTCCCGGCCTGGGGCGGTAGCTGGAGGGGTCGGCCATGTCTCACACCCTACTGGCGAGGTGTGACAGCGCGGCGGGGCTGTGGAGGGACCGCGGTCTTCACGGAGCGCTCAGCGGGACTCCAGGAAAGTCAGCACGGCGAGAACGCGGCGGTGATCGTCGGTGTCCTCCGGCAGCCGCAGCTTG
The DNA here is from genome assembly GCF_053591955.1 of Streptomyces sp. NPDC002845. Taxonomy (NCBI): domain Bacteria; kingdom Bacillati; phylum Actinomycetota; class Actinomycetes; order Kitasatosporales; family Streptomycetaceae; genus Streptomyces; species Streptomyces sp. NPDC002845. Next base: position 169,632 of record NZ_JBSFUU010000008.1, read on the forward strand.
CCCAGAATGCTGCGCACATGCTTCTCGACGGTGCCCTCGGTGACCCACAGCCGCTTGGCGATGCCCGCGTTGGAGCGGCCCTCGGCCATGAGGGCGAGGACCTCGCGCTCGCGGTTGCTGAGGACGCTCAGCGGGTCGTCGCGGCGCTGGGCGGCGACCAGCTCCTGCACCAGGGACGGGTCGACGACCGAGCCGCCCCTCAGGATGCGCTCCAGGGTCTCGATGAACTCGTCGACCACCGTGATCCGGCTCTTGAGGAGATAGCCGACGCCGCGGCCGCCGGCCAGCAGTTCCAGGGCGTCGTCGACCTCGACGTACGCGGACAGCACGAGGATGCCCAGGTCCGGGTGGCACTCGCGGATGACGCGGGCCGCCTTCAGTCCCTCGGTGGACTGGCTCGGCGGCATCCTGATGTCGATGATCGCCAGGTCGGGGGGCTCGTTGTCGACCAGCTCCAGGAGGCGGACGGCGTCACCTGCCTGGCCGGTCACCTCGTACCCGACCCGCTCGCACAGACTGGCCAGTCCCTCCCTCAGCAGGACGTCGTCGTCCGCGAGAACCACCCGCCTGCGTATGGGCCGCTGCTCTGCGTCCATGTCGCCCCCCGTCCGCTCTGCCCGATCCGCTGCGGTGCGCCGGCAACAGCCTGCCGTAACCGGCCACTTACGGCTAGCAGGAAGAAGGGTTGGGGGGTGGCCCTGACGACACGGAAACGTTTCGGCGGGATGCTCGAACCCAGTGCAGACGCAACAGCCGCGGCGCACACCGCACGACGGAACCGCCGCCCCTGGAGCCGGACGGATGCCTCTCCGTCCGAACCGGCCGCCCGGAACGTACGCAACGTCACCAAGTCCATGACTCCCCCCTTGAATGGACTGCCACCGCGTACGCCCCGGGCGGCCCGCCGCACGTCCGGGCGTCTCCGGACGGACGAGTCTGCCCGGGCGGGTGTGTCCGGGCGCGCCTCCTCCCACGCGCTCCTCACGCGCGCGTGGAGGGCGGGCTCCTCCTACCTTCAACGCGTCGTACTTCGTAGCTCTCCTCACGCGCGCGTGGAGGGCGGTGTCACCGGAAGGCGTACCTTCAGCGTGGTACCGCTGCCCGGTGGGCTGGTGACGCTCAGCCGGCCCCCGATCGCCTCGACGCGGTCGATGAGGCCGATCAGGCCCGAGCCCTTGCCCGGTTCCGCTCCCCCGACACCGTCGTCGCGGATGGTCAGTTCCACGGTGCCGCCGTGTTCCCGTGCCTCGACGCTCACCACGCTCGCGCGCGCGTGCTTGACGGCGTTGGTGAGGCACTCGGAGGTCACGTAGTACGCGGCGACCTCCAGCTGTTCCGGCAGGCGGCCCGAGGACAGCCGCAGGTCGAGGTCGACGGGGACGGAGGAACGGCGGGCCAGGGCGCGCAGGGCGGGGCCCAGGCCGCCTCTGGAGAGGATGGCCGGGTGGATGCCGCGCGCCACCTGGAGCAGGTCCTGGAAGGCGTCGTCGAGGCCCTTGCCGACGTGGGTGAGCTGCTGGGCGAGTTCGCAGGAGCGGTCCTCCAGCATCGACTCGGCCGTCCGCAGGTCGAGCCGGAGGGAGACGAGGCGCTGCTGCACACCGTCGTGGAGATCGCGTTCGATCCGGCGCCGGGAGGCATCCCCGGCGGCCACCACGCGCGCGCGTGAAGCCGTCAGCTGGGCGCGGCTGTCGGCGTTGGCGATGGCCGTCGCGATGAGTTCGGTGAAGGCGGCGAGCCGCGACTCGGTTCCGCCGGGCAGCGGCTCCAGCGGCGAGGAGGCGACGACCACACCCCAGAGCCGACCGTCGACGACGATGGGCGCCCCCACCGAGCGGCCCACGCGGGCGGCGCGTCCGGTGCCGGCCACGGTGAGCGCGGTCTCCTCGCCCTCGGCCACCGCCCCGTGGGCGGTGCCCAGGACGGTGACGGAGCTGTCGGACCCGTACCTCAGCACGGCCGCGGCCCCGGTGCCCAGCAGTTGCCCGACCTCCTCGGCGACCGCCTGGAACAGCTGCTCCGGGGGGACGCCGCGGGCCACCAGGGTGGCGACCCGGCGCAGCGCCTCCTGTTCGCGGGCAGCCCGGTGGCTCTCGGTGACGTCGCGCGCGGCCCCGTAGATGAGGCCCTCCTCGGGTACGGGCCGGGCGCTCCACTGGAGCCGGCACTCGGTGCCGTCGTCGCGTATCCAGCGGTTCTCGAACTCCTCCACCTCGGCGCCGCTCGCGAGCCGTTCGAGGGCGGCACGCGTGCGTGCCCGGTCCTCCTCGTGGACGAACTCGATCATCGGCTTGGACAGGAGCGTGTCGCCCGGATGGCCGAGGGTGCGCTCGAAAGCGGGGTTGACGCGCTTGAAGTAGCCGTCGACGCCGCTGATGCAGAGCAGGTCGAGGGAGAGGTTGAAGATGCTCTCCAGTTCCTGTTCGGCCTTCCTGCGCCTGCCGTGCGCCGCCGCGAAGGACGCCATGGTGCCGTTCATGCCGCCCAGCAGCTGGGCCCAGGTGCCGTCGAACGCGGCGACGTCGGCGCAGTGTTCGAGCCGGCCCACGTCGATCGCGGTGTTCATGGCGCGGATCTCGTCGGCCAGGCGCTCGGTGGTCACCCGCAGTTCGCGGAAGGTGTCGGCGACGTCGCCGAGTTCGTCGCGGCCCGCGTAGCGGATGTCGTACGAGAGATCGCCGTACGACAGGGCCCGGGCGCCCGCGGAGACCTCGCTGAGCGGGCGGTCGATCGAGCGCCGCAGGGCCAGGGCGAGGACGGCGACGACGCCGAGGACGGCCAGGGAGACGGCGAGGTCGCGCACCACTCGCGTCTGCGCGGTGCTCAGGTCGCGGGCGGCCTGGACGGCGAGGTCGCGGGCGGCTCGGGCCTGGAGGCCGCGCAGGGAGTCGATACGGGCCTCGGAGTCGGCCAGCCAGCGGTCGTACGACGGCCTGCCGGCGCCCCCGGGGTCAGGTGCGGCGAGCGCGTCACGGACCTCACGGACGGCCCTGCCGGGGGCCTGGAAGCGCGTGGTGAACAGCGCGGCCCTCAGCTCGTCCGACGTGTTCTGCCGGAACACGTCCAGCTGGGCTTCTTCCAGCGCGGGCCAGCGGCCCGCGGCCGTGGGGCGCTCGTCGGCGGGCTCGGAGAACAGGATGGCCAGCTCGGCCCGCTCCCGCTCGGCGGCCTCGATGGCCTCCAGGAGCGCGATGTGGGCGTCGGCGGCGCGGCCCGACGCCCTGGTGGGGCGCCCGGATTCGAGGTCGGCGGCGGTGTCGAGCACGGTGTCCGCGATGCCCTCGTACCCCGTCGTCACGGCCCGCGCGGTCAGCGAGCCGGTGCCCGTCCGGACCCGCAACGCGTGCAGCCACCGGCGCACGGCGGCCAGGTCACCGGCGACATCGGACTCCGGCCAGGTGGCGGCGCGTTCGACCGCCTCCTCCAGGGCGCGGCCGGTGGCCCGCTCGGCCTCGGCCCGCTCTCCCAGGGTGACCGGTCCGGGGCGCAGCCGGGCCTGTACGGCGGCGATCCGCTCCCGCGCCACGGCGTCGGATACCGCGGTGGTCGCGAAAGACACCTCGGTCGCGCGCCGGAAGTCGCGCAGGGTCCGCGCCTCTTCCCACTGGGTCACGGCGCCGAGGGCGGTGAAGGCCAGGAGCACGGTCACCGGCAGCAGCACCAGCAGCATCAGCTTGGGGCCGACCCGCAGGCGGGCGAGGAACGGGGTGCGGCGCACGGCAGGAGAACGGCGCATGATCACCCGTCACGGGCCGGCGGGCGGACGGTGCCGGTGATCCGCCGGGTCCTTGTCGTTGGCCTCGGTCATGCGCACCACCTCGTCGGGGCCCAGCAGGAAAGCGAGGAAGCGCCGTACGCCGTCCCCGTCGGCCGTGCGGTACGTGTGGCGGTCGATCGGATCACCGGCCCTGCTCCCGCAGCTTGTTCAGGATGCCGGTGAACTCCCCGGCCGTCCACGCGTTGTTCATGCCTCGCCGCATCCGTACGCCCGCCCGCTTCGGCACCGACGGCCGTACGGCCCGGGGCCGAGCCCGGCTCCGTACGGCCGTTCATGGCCCGCTCTCCGGGTAGCCGTCGTGGGCGGCCAGGTCCTCGTCGATGGCCCGGACCGCCTCGTCCAGCGTCTTCTTGACCGGGGCCTCGCCGAAGACGATCTCGGCGAAGGCGCGCGCGAAGGCATCAGTGATCGCCGGGTACGCGGGGGTCTGCGGCCGGGGCCGCGCGACACCGCCGCGCAGCTGCTCGATGAACAGCCGTTCGGCGCCGTTCTCGCCGTACTTCGGCGAGAGCCTCACCGCGCTGTTCGTCGCCGGGATGGCGCCGTTGGCCTCGCTCATCCGGTGCACCTGCTGGGGCGTGAGCAGGTACTCGAGGAAGCGCCAGACCGCGTCGCCGTCGGCGGCGCCCGAGGTGACGCCCCACTGCCAGGAACCCATCCCGGTGACGGTGCCCTTGCCGAAGTCGGGCAGCGGGACGATCGCGACGTCCCCGGGGAAGGCCTTGTCGTACGGGCCGTACATCCAGTGCCCCACCCAGGAGATGGGGGTGCGGCCCTCGACGAACGCCCTCGGTGGGCCCTCACCCAGGTCGACGAACCCCGCCTTGGCCCAGTTCTGCACGGTGGTGAGCGCCCGGACGGACTCGGAGCTGTTCAGGAAGCCATCGGCCGTGCGGAACCCTTCGGGGTCGATGAGATCACCACCCGCCGACCACACGGTCGGGGCGAACCCGTAGGTGTGCCACTCCGGGACGAACTCCGAGGGGACGAGCTGCAGGTCGAGGGGCGTCTCGTACCCCTCCGCGCGGAGCTTGCGCAGGATGCCGGTCAGCTCGTCGGCGGTCCAGGCGTCGTCGATGCCCCGCGGGATGCGTATGCCGGCCTTCTCCAGGACCGAGGGGCGCACGAACAGCCCCATCCCGGAATCGAAGGTGCCGACGCCCCACAACCGCCCGGCGTACGTGCCCTGTTCCCGGATCGAGGGCAGCAGATCGTCCCGGAGCTTCTCGGGCACGCAGGAGTCGATCGGCTTGAGCTTGCCGGACCACGCGTAGTTGTAGAGGTGCGGCCCGTCGAAGTCGAGCAGGTCGGGCAGGTCGCCGCTGGCCGCGGCGGACAGGACGAGCTCGGTGTACGGCCGCCCTTCGGGCAGGGTGACCAGCTCGACCTTCACCTGTCTCTGCGCCGCGTTGAACTCCTCGACCTGGCCCTGCAAGGTGCTGAGTTCACCGCCCTGTCCCGCGTGGAACCACACCGTGATGCGCTCGGTGCCCTCGATCCTGCCGTCGCAGGTCGTGTCGCTCCGCGCGTTCCTCCCCCTGCCCTCCACGTCGTCCCCTTCACCACCGCCGCATCCCGCCAGCAGCAGAACGGCGGCCAGCACCCCCGAGACGAGGGCACGACGGGTCCGACGCATTCCGATGTCCTTGTGCAGCGGCTCCATCGCACGCCCCCCACTCGACCGGGCTCTCAGGCCTCCCCAGGGCAGCGCATGCTACCCCCCGTGACACACCACCAGCGCTGCGTCAGTGCCGACGGGTCTCTTCGGCACAGGACTTCAGCGCATCCCAGCCAGCGGTACACCACGCGCACCGATACTTTCCGGCTAGCTGGAAAGCGCATCCACCAGCGGCTTGGGACCCTGTCAGCATGTCCACGCGCTGTCTTCTCGTCGATGACAGCGCCCGGTTCCTGGAGGCCGCGCGTACGTTGCTGGAGCGCGACGGGCTACGTGTCGTCGGTATCGCCTCCACGGGCGCGGAAGCGGTCGCACGAGCCACGGAACTGGTGCCGGACGTCGTCCTGTTGGACCTGGAGCTCGGCGGCGAGAACGGCCTGGAGCTCGCGGCGGAGCTCGCGCGTACCGTCTCCTCCGTCATCATCCTCATCTCCACGCACTCTCCGGACGACTTCCAGGAACTCGTCGCCGCCGGCCCGGCCCGGGGTTTCCTGCACAAGTCGTCGCTGTCGGCACGGGCGATCCAGGAGCTGCTGGGGCCGGAGCCGGGGCCTCCGGCGTCTTGAGGAGCCACGGAGTGTTGTGTCCCAGGTGTTGTCGGGACTTGATCAACACGCTTCAATGCGGGAGGGCTTGAAGCCATGAACGGCCTGCGTACGGGGGTGAGCGAGCCCCGGCGCCCGCCAAGCCCCCCGATCGACCACGCGCGCACGATCCGACCAGCCGTCGCGCCCCGTCACAGAAAGGCCCCTGGATGCGGCACGGCACAGAGCACGCGGACCACGCGGACGTCGCCACGACGGAACTGGAGACCGCCCTGCGGGGCGGCCCCTTCCATGTCGCGCTGCGCGCCGCGATCGCCGCGCGCGGGCTGCCCTTGCAGCGCGTCCAGCACCACTTGTCGCGCCACGGGGTCAAGGTCGGCGTGACGAGCCTGAGTTACTGGCAGCAGGGCGCCCGGCGCCCGCAACGCCCCGAGTCGCTGCGCGCCGTACGCGCCCTGGAGGAGATACTCCAGCTTCCGGACGAGTCCCTGATCCGGCTGCTCACCCGGGCCGAGGAGCACTCCGGCCGGGAATGCCCCGCGGGCCGCTCGTACCGTTCCCTGGTGGAGGCCTCCGGTGTGCGGGAGCGGCTCCTGGCCGAGCTGGAATCGCCGTCCGACGGGGGACTGCACACCATCGGGCACCACGAACGCGTCCGCATCGGCGCGCGCCGCGAACTGCTCGCCCGTGACTCCCACCGCATCGTCCGCGCCCACAAGGACGGCGTGGACCGCTATGTCGCCGTCCACCAGGGCGACCCCGGGTGCGCGCCGGAACGCATCGCCGTACGCGCCCTGGAGAACTGCCGTACGGGGCGCGTCCGTTGGCACCACGACACCGGGGTCCTCGCCGCCGAGCTGCTCTTCGACACCCGGCTCCACTCGGGCGACATGTTCCTCTTCCGCTACGCCTTCGACGACGGCACCGCCGGCGCGTCCAGCGAGTACGTCCGTGGCTTCAGCGGCCCGGCCGGGCAGTACACCCTCCAGGTGTGCTTCGACGAACAGGCCCTCCCCGCGCGCTGCCACCGGTTCACCCAGCACTCGGCCGCGGCCCCGCGGAGCGGCCGCCAGGAACTCCCCCTCAGCGCCCGCCACCGCTCCGTGCACCTGGTCGAGTCGCGGGTGCGGTCGGGGATGCTGGGGATCGGGTGGGACTGGGAGTGACAGCCCGGCGCCGGTAGTCGTGATCATTCCGTACGGGACGGTGAACTTACTGCCGGGGTTCTGCTCCCGGTGGAGCATGGAGACGTAAAGGTTTGCGTAAACGCTTGCGCAAGCGTTTACGCAAACGTTTGCGTCCATCGTCGAATGCGGTACCTTCCCTCCAAGCAGTCCACAACGACAGGCCGGGGAGGGAACCGCATTGGCGACGATGGTCGATGTCGCTCAGCACGCGGGCGTGTCCGTGGCGACCGTCTCGCACGTGCTGAACAACACGCGTACGGTACGGCCGCGGACCCGCCAGGCGGTGCTCGACGCCATCGAGGCACTCGGCTACACGCCCAACACCCTGGCCCGCTCCCTGGTCACGTCACGGACGCGGTCCATCGGGCTCGCGGTGTCGGCGATCAGCAACCCGTACTTCACGGAGATACTGCAGGGCGTGGAGGCCGGAGCCCTGGAGCACGGCTACAGCCTCCTCATCGCCGACCCGCACGACGAGCCGGAGCACGAGCGAAAGGTCGTCCGGCTGCTGCACGAGCGGCGTGTGGACGGCATGATCGTGGCGCCCTCGGCCGACCCCGGCGAACTCCTGGGCTATCTCGGGCAGCACAACGTCCCGACCGTGTTCCTGGACCGGCTGGTCAAGATCCCCGCCGAGCACCCGTTCCGCTTCGACCAGGTCTGCGCCGAGAGCGCCGAGCCGATGATGCGACTCGTCACCCACCTCGCCGACCTCGGCCACAAGCGCATCGGTCTGGTCGCGGGCCTGCCCGGGCTCAGCACCACGGCCGAGCGGATCACCGGCTACCGGCACGGCCTGGCCGCCGCCGGGCTCCCGTACTACGAGCACCTCGTGGCGCACGGCGACTCCGACGCCCGGGTGGCGCACCGGGCCACCGAAACCCTGCTCTCCCTCGCGGCGCCGCCGACGGCGATCGTCACCGGCAACAACGCGATGACCATCGGCGCCCTGCGCGCCCTGGACGAGCGGCGTCTGTCCGTGCCGGGCGACATCGCGCTGGGCTGCTTCGACGACTTCGCGTGGGCGGACCTGTTCTCGCCCCGGCTCACCGCTATCGCCCAGCCCAGCAGGGAGATCGGGGCCGAGGCCGTACGGTTCCTCCTCGAACGGCTGGCCTCGCCGGACCGCCCCGGCCGCACCCTCAGCCTCCCCTGCACATTCGTCCACCGCAGCTCGTGCGGCTGCCCCCAGAACTCCGAGAAGGGAACCGTCTCGTGATCGTCGTCGCCGGTGAGGCTCTGATCGACCTGGTACCGCAGGGCGCGGGCGCGCTCGTGGGCCTGACGCCGGCGCGCGGCGGCGGCCCCTACAACACCGCCGTGGCGCTCGGCCGCCTCGGCTCCCCCACGGCCTTCTGCTCCCGTGTCTCCCGCGACGCCTTCGGCGAGGCCCTGCTGGACGGGCTGCGCACGGCGGGCGTCGACGTGGCAGCCGTGCAGCGGGGCACGGAGCCGACGACCCTCGCCGTGGCCTCCATCGGTGAGGACGGCTCGGCCGCGTACTCCTTCTACGTCGAAGGCACCGCCGACCGTCGGTTCGAGGTTCCCGACCGGCTCCCCGAGGGCACCAGGGCCGTGTCCTTCGGTACCTGCTCGCTCGCCCTGGAGCCGGGCGCGAGCGCCTACGAGGAGCTGATGCGGACCGCGGCCGCCCAGGGCGTGTTCACCACGCTCGACCCGAACATCCGGACGGTCCTGATCCCCGACGCGGACGCCTACCGGGCACGGTTCAAGAGCTGGCTGCCGTCGGTCTCGCTGCTCAAGCTCTCCGAGGAGGACGCGCAGTGGCTCGGCGGCACCCCGCGCGAGTGGCTGGCCTCCGGCCCCTCGGCGGTCGTGGTCACGCTCGGCGGCGACGGCCTGACCGTCTTCACCCGTAGCGGAGCGGTGCACTCCGTCCCCGGTGAACCGGTCGACATCGTGGACACCATCGGCGCCGGCGACACGGTCAACGCCGCTCTCCTGCACGGCCTGGCCACGCGCGACGCCCTGTCCCCCGCGGCGCTGGAGGCCCTCACACCCGACGACTGGACCGACCTCCTCCGCTTCGCGGCCCGTGCGGCAGCGATCACCTGCTCCCGAGCGGGCGCGGAACCGCCGTACGCGGCCGAACTGGGCGACCTGTAGCGGGCGTTGAGTCAGCGCGGGCCCCGAAGCCGGTCGGCGTAGGCGGCGCGGCGTCGGCTGCTGGTGGAACGTGCGGCGCCCCGCGGGGAGTTCCCGCGGGGCGCCGCACGTTCTGCGAATGTTTCCGTCCTTACGAGTCCTTGTCAGGCTGTCAGGCCTTGCGTGCTCTCGCGGTCTTCTTCCCGGGGGCCGTCTTCTTCGCCGTCGTCCTGGCGGCGACCGTCCTCTTGGCCGCGGCCTTGCGCGGGGCCTTCACGGGCTCCGCATCGCTGATCAGTTCGGCGCCCAGGATCTCGCGAAGGAACTTGCCCGTATGGCTGGTCGGCACCCCGGCGACCTGCTCGGGCGTGCCCTCGGCGATGACGAGGCCGCCGCCGGCGCCGCCCTCGGGGCCCATGTCGACGACCCAGTCGGCGGTCTTGATGACGTCGAGGTTGTGCTCGATGACGATGACCGTGTTGCCCTTGTCGACCAGGCCCGCCAGCACTCTGAGGAGCTTGCTGATGTCCTCGAAGTGCAGACCGGTGGTCGGCTCGTCGAGGACGTAGACCGTGCGTCCGGTGGACCGGCGCTGCAGCTCACTGGCGAGCTTGACGCGCTGGGCCTCACCGCCGGACAGGGTGGTCGCGGACTGGCCGAGGCGGACATAACCGAGGCCTACGTCGTTGAGCGTCCTGAGGTGGCGGGCGATCGCGGGGACGGCCTCGAAGAAGTCCATGGCCTCCTCGATCGGCATGCTCAGGACCTCGGAGATGGACTTGCCCTTGTAGTGGACCTCCAGGGTCTCCCGGTTGTAGCGGGCGCCGTGGCAGACCTCGCACGGGACGTAGACGTCCGGGAGGAAGTTCATCTCGATCTTGATCGTGCCGTCGCCCGAGCAGTTCTCGCAGCGGCCGCCCTTGACGTTGAAGGAGAAGCGGCCCGGCTGGTAGCCGCGGACCTTCGCCTCGGTCGTCTCGGCGAACAGCTTGCGGATGTGGTCGAAGACGCCGGTGTACGTCGCCGGGTTGGACCGCGGGGTGCGGCCGATGGGCGACTGGTCGACGTGCACGACCTTGTCGACGAGGTCGTCGCCGTCCACGCGCGTGTGCCGTCCCGGAACGTTCCGGGCGCCGTTCAGCTCGCGCGCCAGGTGCGTGTACAGGATGTCGTTGACCAGTGTCGACTTGCCGGAGCCGGACACCCCGGTGACGGCCGTGAAGACGCCCAGCGGGAACGACACGTCGATGTCCTGCAGGTTGTTCTCGCGGGCACCGTGCACGGTGAGCTGCCGGGACGGGTCGAGCGGACGGCGGATGTCGGGCAGCGGAATGGCTTTCTTGCCTGCCAGGTACTGTCCGGTATGCGACTCGTCGTTGGCGAGCAGCTCCTTCAGGGAGCCGCTGTGGACGACCTTGCCGCCATGTTCACCGGCGCCGGGGCCGATGTCGACGATCCAGTCGGCGGTCTTGATGGTGTCCTCGTCGTGCTCGACGACGATGAGCGTGTTGCCCATGTCGCGCAGCCGGACGAGGGTCTCGATGAGCCGGTGGTTGTCGCGCTGGTGCAGCCCGATGGAGGGCTCGTCGAGGACGTACAGGACGCCGACGAGCCCGGAGCCGATCTGGGTGGCCAGGCGGATGCGCTGGGCCTCGCCGCCGGAGAGGGTGCCGGCCGCGCGGTTCAGCGAGAGGTAGTCGAGGCCGACGTCGACCAGGAACCGCAGCCGTTCGTTGACCTCCTTCAGCACGCGCTCGGCGATCTTCTTGTCGCGGGCGTTGAGCTTCAGCTCGCCCAGGAAGTCCGCGCAGTCGCTGATGGACATCGCGGAGACCTCGGCGATCGACTTCTCCATGATCGTGACCGCGAGGACGATCGGCTTCAGGCGCGTGCCCTCACAGGTGGGGCAGGGCACCTCGCGCATGTAGCCCTCGAAGCGCTCGCGACTGGCGTCGCTCTCGGCCTCGCTGTGCCGCCGCTTCACGAAGGGGACGGCACCCTCGAAGGCCGTGGTGTACACGCGCTCGCGCCCGTACCGGTTGCGGTAGCGGACCTCGATCTGTGTCTTGTGGCCGTGAAGCAGGGCCTTCTTGGCGCGCTGCGGAAGACCGGCGAAGGGGATGTCTGTCCGGAATCCCAGCGCGTCCGCCAGGGCTCCGATGAGGCGGCCGAAGTAGTCCTTCGTGTGGCCGTGCGACCAGGGGTGGATGGCGCCCTCGTCGAGGGACTTCTCCTCGTCCGGGACGATCAGCTCGGGGTCGACCTCCATGCGCGTGCCGATGCCGGTGCAGTCTGGGCAGGCGCCGAAGGGCGAGTTGAAGGAGAAGGAGCGGGGCTCCAGCTCCTCGAAGGACAGGTCGTCGTACGCACAGTACAAGTGCTCCGAGTACATGCGCTCGCGCTCGGGGTCGTCCTCGGGGAGGTCGACGAAGTCGAGCACGACCATGCCGCCGGACAGGCCGAGGGCGGTCTCCACGGAGTCGGTGAGGCGGCGCTTCGCGGAGCCCTTGACGGTGAGGCGGTCGACGACCACCTCGATGGTGTGCTTCTCCTGCTTCTTCAGCGTGGGCGGCTCGGAGAGCTGGACGGTCTCGCCATCTACACGCGCGCGTGAGTAGCCCTTGGTCTGGAGGTCGGCGAAGAGGTCGACGAACTCGCCCTTGCGCTCGCGCACCAGCGGCGACAGCACCTGGAAGCGGCTCCCCTCCGGCAGCTCCAGGACCTTGTCGACGATGGCCTGCGGCGACTGGCGCGCGATGGGGCGGCCGCACTGGGGGCAGTGCGGCTTGCCGATGCGTGCGAAGAGCAGACGCAGGTAGTCGTAGACCTCGGTGATGGTGCCGACCGTCGAGCGCGGGTTGCGCGAGGTCGACTTCTGGTCGATGGAGACCGCCGGGGACAGGCCCTCGATGAAGTCGACGTCCGGCTTGTCCATCTGGCCGAGGAACTGGCGGGCGTACGAGGAGAGCGACTCCACGTAGCGGCGCTGGCCCTCGGCGAAGATCGTGTCGAAGGCCAGGGAGGACTTGCCCGACCCGGACAGGCCCGTGAAGACGATGAGCGAGTCACGAGGCAGGTCGAGCGAGACGTTCTTCAGATTGTGCTCGCGCGCGCCACGGACGATGAGACGGTCGGCCACGCCGGTCCGCACCTTTCTTGAGAGAAGTGACAGGGGCGGGGCCCCCGTCCGTCACAGACTAGGGGGAGCCACTGACAGCGCCGGTTCTGTTTCCCCGTTCCACAACAATCCCGGGCCCTCCAGCATGCCCGACGCCACAGCCGACCCTATAGCACTCACATTCGATTTACGGTGCCGTTCAACCACCTTCACCCGAAGGTGTGGCGGGGTTAGGGTCGGCCTCATGTTGGATCACGCGCGCGACCTGGCATCTGTACATGACGCGACCGAGCGGCTCCTCACCGCAGCCGCCAAGCTGGACAACGCCGCCGTGGCCGAGCCGTCACGGCTACCGGGCTGGACCCGCGGCCACGCCCTCGCCCACCTCGCCCGCAACGCGGACGCGCTCGTGAACGTCCTCGAAGGGCGCCCCATGTACGTCTCCGGGGAGGCCCGGGACGCCGACATCGAGCGGGACGCTCCGCGGCCACTGGACGTCCAGCTCGCCGACGTACGGGAGAGTGCGGGGCGCTTCCACGACGCCGCCTCGGTCTCCGCGGACTGGTCGCGCACCGTGGAGCTGCGCAGCGGGGTCACGGACACCGCGGCCGGGGTGCCGTTCCGGCGCTGGATCGAGGTGGAGCTCCATCACGTGGACCTGGGCATCGGGTACGAGCTGGAGGACCTGCCGGAGGAGTTCGCACAGCGCGAGATCAACTTCCTCGCCGACCGCTTCCGCAACCACCCCGGCGTCCCCGCGCTGCTGATCAAGCAGGACGACGGGCGCCTGATCCCCACCGGAGCCGTCGGGCGGGTCTCCGGCGAGCAACTCGACAGCGGCTACAAGCCACCGCATCCCGAGCTCACGGTCAGCGGCCGCCGGGCCGACGTCCTCGGGTGGCTGGCGGGCCGCCGCGAAGGCACCGCACTGCGTGTCGACGGAGGGACGCTCCCCGCGCTGCCCCCGCTGTAGACGGCCGCGACCTGCTCCCCGTACCGCCTCCGTCCTAGACTGGCCGTCATGACGTACAGCGGAGCGGTGAAGGTCGGCGGCCCGGCGGATGTGCACGAGCTGCAGGGCCTGATGATCTCCAAAGTGGCGGTCGGCCCGATGGACAACAACGCCTATCTGCTGCGTTGCCGGGCCACGGACGAGCAGCTGCTGATCGACGCGGCGAACGACGCCGGCACGCTGCTCACGCTGATCGGCGCCGACGGCATCGCGTCCGTCGTCACCACGCATCAGCACGGAGACCACTGGCAGGCGCTCGCCGAGGTCGTCGCGGCCACCGGCGCACGCACGTACGCGGGACGGGACGACGCCGAGGGCATCCCGGTGCCGACCGACGTACGCGTCGACGACGGGGACACGATCCGGGTGGGGCGCGTGGAGCTCACCGCGCGTCATCTCGTGGGCCACACGCCGGGTTCGATCGCCCTCGTCTACGACGACCCGCACGGCCACCCGCATGTGTTCACCGGGGACTGCCTGTTCCCCGGAGGCGTGGGCAACACCCGTAAGGATCCGAAGGCGTTCGCCAGCCTGATCCACGACGTGGAGACGAAGATCTTCGACGTGCTCCCGGACGAGACCTGGGTGTACCCGGGCCACGGCAACGACACCACCCTGGGTGCGGAGCGCCCGCACCTGCCGGAGTGGCACGCGCGGGGCTGGTGAACCGTCTGGCGCCGGGCGGCAGTTGATGAATCTCCCAGCGTGCGACGCGGAGTTCGCGCCCTTGTGCGCCCCGTGTGAATCGAACACACGCGTTGGCGCCCCGCACGCGCTCCCGGCGCGCTCAATGGTGCAGTCCACTGGAAGCAGTCCCGCACAGGATGACGGCACCTGTGCGGAACGGGCCGCCGGCCTCCTCAATCCCCGCCCTCGGCCGGCGGCCCTGCCCGGCCTCCGACGAGTGTTCACAAAATTGCAACACACGTTCCCACTATGCGGACAATTGCCGTTGTGACCTCGACAAACAGGACGCCGCACTGTCACTCTCCCGCCATGCGTCCTGCCCATCGTTCTCCGCGCGCCCTGCGCCGCGCCGCAGCCACCGCCGCCGTCGCCCTGCTCTCCGTCGCGGTGGGCTGTGCCCCTCAGCCCGAGGAGGACGCCTCCGCCCAGGCCTCCGGCTCCGCCGACCAGACCTGCGCCGAGGGCGAGTTGAGCACCGAGGCATCCGGCAAGCTGACCATCGCGACCGACACACCGGCGTACGAGCCCTGGTTCAGGGACGACGACCCGGCGAACGGCAAGGGCTTCGAGTCGGCGGTCGCATACGCCGTGGCGGAGCGGCTCGGCTACGACAAGGGGGACGTCGTCTGGCAGACCGTGCCCTTCAACAAGGCTTTCGCGCCCGGTGAGAAGACCTTCGACTTCAACATCAACCAGGTGTCGATCAGCGACGAGCGCAAGAAGGCCGTGGACTTCTCGTCCGGCTACTACGACGTACGCCAGGCCGTCATCGCACTGAAGGACTCCGAGGCCGCGAAGGCGACGAGCATCGCGGACCTGAAGGACGTGAAGCTGGGCGCCCAGGTCGGCACCACGAGCCTCGACTACATCAACGACGTGGTGCGGCCGGAGCGGGAGCCCGCCGCGTACGCGAAGAACGACCAGGCCAAGTCCGCCCTCCAGAACGGCCAGGTCGACGCCGTCGTGGTCGACCTGCCGACCGCCTTCTACATCACGGCGGCCGAGGTGACGGACGCGACGATCGTCGGGCAGTTCGAGAACCGGGGCGGCACGCCCGAGCAGTTCGGTCTCGTCCTGGACAAGGGCAGCGCGCTGACCTCGTGCGTCACGGCCGCCGTGGACGCCCTGCGCGAGGACGGCACGCTCGCGGCGATCGAGCAGGAGTGGCTGTCCGACGCCGTCGACGCCCCGGTGTTCAAGTGACGGTCGTGAAGGACGAGTCCGGGCAGGACGACCCGGGCGACACGCACGGCAAGGACGGCAAGGACGGCAAGGACGGCGCGTACGTCCCGTCGCGGCGGCGGATCGACCGGGAGCGACTCAAGCGTGCCCGCGCCCGCCGCGCGACGGCGATCGCCGCCCTTTCCACCCTGGTCACGGGCGTCGTCCTCTACCTCGTCGTGGTCAACGCACCCGGCTGGCCGCGCACCAAGGAGACGTTCTTCAACGCGGAGTACGCGCGCGAGGCGTTGCCGAAGGTCCTCGAAGGGCTGTGGCTCAACGTCCGGCTGCTGCTGATCTGCGGCGTCGCGGTGCTCGTGCTGGGCATGCTGATCGCGATCGCGCGCACCCTGCGCGGCCCCGTCTTCTTCCCGCTGCGGGTGCTGGCCGCCGCGTACACCGACTTCTTCCGCGGACTGCCCCTCATCATCAATTTGATGATCGTGGTTCTTGGTGTACCGGCGCTGCGCCTCCAGGGCATCACCGTCGACCCGGTTCTGCTGGGCGGTACGGCGCTGACGCTGACGTACTCGGCGTATGTCGCCGAAGTGTTCCGCGCCGGCATCGAGTCCGTGCACCCCTCGCAACGCGCGGCGGCCCGCTCGCTCGGGCTCACCAACCGGCAGGCCCTGCGATTCGTCGTCCTCCCCCAGGCGGTACGCCGCCAGGTGCCGCCTCTCCTCAACGACCTGGTGTCACTGCAGAAGGACACCGGGCTCGTCTCGATCGGCGGCGCCATCGACGCGGTGCGCGCCGCCGACATCATCGTGGGCCGCAGCCTCAACTACACGCCGTACATCGTCGCGGGACTGGTCTTCGTCGCGCTGACCATCCCGATGACCCGCTTCACCGACTGGGTCACGGCCCGGATGGACCGGCAGCGGGCGCAGGGAGGGAATCTGTGAGCGACACCCCCGGCGGCTCCCCCGTGCTTCGCATGGAGTCCGTCCGCAAGACCTTCGGCGGTTCGGTCGTGCTGCGGGACGTCGACCTGAAGGTCGCCCCGCACACGGTGACCGCGCTGATCGGCGCCTCCGGGTCCGGCAAGTCGACGCTGCTGCGCTGCGCCAACCTCCTTGAGGAGATCGACGACGGTGCGATCTGGCTGGACGACGAGGAGATCACCGACCCGCGGGTCGACCAGGACGCGGTACGCCGCCGGATCGGCGTGGTCTTCCAGGCGTACAACCTCTTTCCGCACATGACGGTCCTGGAGAACATCACGCTCGCTCCGCGCCGCGTGCACGGCATGGGCCGCCCGGAGGCCGAGGAGCGGGCTCGTGAGCTGCTGGAGCGCCTCGGGCTCGGCGACAAGGCGGGCGAGTACCCGGACCGGCTGAGCGGCGGTCAGCAGCAGCGGGCCGCGATCGTCCGCGCGCTGGCCGTACGTCCCCGGCTGCTGCTCCTCGACGAGATCACCGCCGCACTCGACCCGGAGCTCGTCGGTGAGGTCCTCACCGTCGTACGGGACTTGAAGGGCGACGGCATGACCATGGTGCTGGCCACGCACGAGATGGGCTTCGCCCGCGAGGTCGCGGACCAGGTCTGTTTTCTGGACGGAGGCGTGGTCCTGGAGCGCGGTACCGCCGAGCAGGTCTTCGGGAACCCGCAGCGGGACCGTACGCGGCGCTTCCTGCGACGGATCACGGAGGCGGGGCGGCTGTAAGGGGCGTGTGCATGGTCGGCGGGACTTACGCCTCGGCCTGCGCCACCCCTGCCAGCGCGGCCACCCGCTCCACGCCGAACACGTACCCCTGCACACCGCACCCCGCGATGACCCCGTCGGCGCGCAACGAGACGTACGAGTGGTGCCGGAACGCCTCGCGCTGGTGGATGTTGGAGATGTGCACCTCGATGACGGGAAGACCGTCGCAGGTGTTGAGCGCGTCCAGAATCGCGACCGACGTGTGGGAGTAGGCACCGGGGTTGATGACGATGCCCGAGTGGTTCAAGCGCGCCTCGTGGATCCAGTCGACCAGCTCACCCTCGTGGTTGGACTGACGGAAGTCCACCGTGCCGCCGTGCGCGGCTGCCGCCTTGGCGCACAGGGCCTCGACGTCGGCGAGCGTGTCGGAGCCGTAGATCTCGGGCTGGCGCTGGCCGAGAAGGTTCAGGTTCGGCCCGTTGAGGATCATGATCGGGGCATTGGCGAGGGTGCGGGGCACGGTTCCTCCGGTCCGGTCGGCTGGGTCGGCCCGTTCAGGACCGCTGCTGTACTGCCGCTGTGCTGCTCAGCCCCGGTTTATCACGGTGCACCGACACCGCGGGTCTCCATACCCTCCCGGCATGACGACACCCGCCTGTCCTCCCAAGCCCTCCCCCGGCGACCGCATAGCCGTGATCTCACCGTCCAGCGGACTGGCGGGACTTCTCCCCCTCCCGTACGAGCTGGGCCTGGAGCGGCTGCGCAAGGACTACGGCCTCGAACCGGTCGAGTATCCGGCGACCCGGAAGATGGGCTCGACACCGAGGGAGCGGGCCGACGACATCCACGCGGCGTTCGCCGATCCGAGCATCAAGGCGGTCATCGCGTCGATCGGCGGCGACGACCAGATCACCGTGCTGCCGCTGCTGGACCGGGAGTTGATCCGCGCGAACCCGAAGCCGTTCTTCGGGCGAGCGAAAATACCAACCTGCTCATGTATCTGCGCAACACCGGGATCGTCGGCTACCACGGCGCCACCGTGATGGCCGAGCTGGGCCGCCCCGGCGCCATGCACCCGATGACCGCCGACTCCCTGCGGGCCGCGCTGTTCACCTCCGGCGAGTACGAGTTCAGGCCCGCCGACCGCTGGCGCGACGTCAGCCGTGACTGGGCGGACCCGGCGACCTTCGGCTCGGAGCCGGAGACCCGGCCGGGCACCGGGGGGACCTGGGTCGATCCGGGCCGGGTGGTGGAGGGCCGCAGCTGGGGCGGCTGTCTGGAGATCGTGGGCCGGCTGCTCATGGCCGACCGCGAGATCCCGCGCGACCTGACGGTGTACGACGACGGGGTGCTCTTCCTGGAGACCTCGGAGGAGATGCCGAGCGGCCAGGAGGCCTTCCGCACCCTGCGCAACATGGGCGAGCGAGGGCTGCTCGGGCGCTTCTCCGCGCTCCTGATGGGCCGTCCCAGGACATGGGACTTCGAGCGCCCCAACAGCCCCGAGGAGGCCGCCCGGTACGCCGCCGAGCAGCGCGAGGACGTGCTGCGCGCCATGCGGATGTACGCCCCCGACACCACGATCGTCCTCGACGTGGACCTCGGGCACACCGATCCCCAACTCGTCGTCCCCTATGGGGGTGTGATCCGCGTGGACGGTCCCGCCCGGCGCGTCACGGTGACGTACTGACGGCACACGAGCCCCCGCGCGCCCCCGTAACCCGTGGTCACCGTGGGTAGTTGACGCGGCATGCACGATACACACACCGTGAAGACCCCACCCTCCATGCTGCGGCTCGCGACCGCCTCCCTCGCCGGGACGGCGATCGAGTTCTACGACTTCTTCGTGTACGGCACCGCCGCGGCGTTGGTCCTGGGGCCGCTGTTCTTCCCGACGTTCTCGCCGGTGACGGGGATGCTCGCGGCCTTCGGGACGTTCGGGGTCGGCTTCGTCGCGCGTCCCTTGGGCTCGATGCTGTTCGGGCACATCGGTGACCGGCGCGGGCGGCGGCCGGTCCTCGTCGCCTCGCTGCTGCTGACCGGCGCGGCGACGGTGGCGGTCGGCTGCGTGCCGACGTACGACACGATCGGTGTGGCAGCTCCCCTGCTCCTTCTTGTGCTGCGTTTTCTGCAGGGGCTCGGGCTCGGCGGAGAGTGGGGCGGGGCGGTGCTGCTGACGGCGGAGCACGCGCCCGTCGAACGGCGCGCGCTGTGGGCGAGCTTCCCGCAGGTCGGGCCGGCGGTGGGGTTCCTGCTGGCCAACGGAGTGATGCTGGGGCTGTCGGCGACGCTGACGGAGGCCCAGTTCGCGGCGTGGGGTTGGCGGGTGCCGTTCTGGGCGGCGGGGGTGCTGGCCGTGGCGGGGCTGTGGCTGCGCTCCTCGCTCGCCGAGAGCCCCGATTTCCTCGGAATCGACGACCACGCGCGCGTGCCGCTCGCCGAGGTGGTGCGCGGCCACTGGCGGCTCGTCCTGCTGACGGCCGGGGCGCTCGCGGTCGGGTACGCCGTGTTCTACGCCGTGACGACCTGGTCCCTCGCCTACGCGACCGAGCGGCTCGGAGTGAGCCGTACCAACATGCTGACCTGCATCATGGCCGCCGTGGTGGTGAAGGGCGCCCTGACCCCGCTGGCGGCCCTCCTGGGTGACCGCTTCGGGCGGCGGCCCATGTGCCTGACGGGCTGCGCGGCCGCCGCGCTGTGGATGTTCCCGATGGTCGCGCTGCTGTCCACGGGCGAACCGCTGCTGATGTTCCTCGGCTTCCTGGTGGCGATGCTCTCGTTCATCACGATGTTCGCCGTGATCGCCGCGTACCTCCCTGAGCTGTACGAGCCCCGGGTGCGCTGCACCGGCGCCGCCGTGGGCTACAACCTCGGCGGGGTGCTCGGCGGCGCGCTGACGCCGATCGTGGCGACGGCGGTGGCCACGGGAGAGGGCGTTCCGTGGGGCGTGGCCGCGTATCTGACGGCGATCGCGCTGCTGAGCCTGGGGTGCTTCACGCTGCTGCCGGAGACCCGGCCGGTGCGGGTGCCCGCGGCGGAGCCTGCCACGGGGTGACGGCAACATCTCGCGAGCGCACCGGGGCCGGACTGCGCGAGCTCGCTCGTCTCCAGCAGGTCGCAGTCGGCGTAGACACGCTCACCGGTGCACAGCGCACCCAGCTGCTCCGCCGGCTTGGTTCGTGCGCCCCCCTGGGCCGGGGAACGCGCTCAGGACCCAAGCAGGCACCGGGAGCGGGGGGGGGGGGGAGTGGGCCCCCCCCCCCCCCGGGAGGGGTGTTGAGACCGCCCACCCGGGCAGGCGCGCGAGATGGGG